>NZ_JBSGIV010000044.1:0-58595 GCF_053605225.1 Micromonospora sp. NPDC003944 | reverse complement strand
CGACGCTCTTCCTATCACCTTACCTGGTCGGGTGAGTTGGCCGCCGGCCCCCACGCCTGAGCGTGGGGGCCGTCGGTGCACACGGCGGCGGTGGTCAGCCGCCGGCGAAGGTCGTGTCGATGCCGCACTTGGCGTTCTGGTTGAGGCAGGACTTCACCAGGTCAGCGAGACGCTCCGGCTCCCAGGCGTTCATGAAGTCGCCGTGCATGGACGACGGCTTGCCGGAGGAGAGGCTGAGCCCGTCACCACCCAGCGACTCATAGTTGACCATGAAGGAGAGGTCCGGCACGGCCACCGGGTACTTTCCGGTGCAGACGCCGTTGACCGGGTCGCCCATGTGCGACCTGTGATCGGGTGAGTCGATGTTCTTGCCGTCCCAGCAGTCCTTGAACACGAGCTGGAAGATCAGGTTGCCGCCGGGGGCGCACGTCGGCCAGTTGCCGTCGGCGCTGCGGCCGACCTCGGCGCTGCCCGCGCACCAGAACTGGTTGCCCACACCCTTCGGTGTGTCCACCTGCCGCTTCGCGTCGCCCTCGACCACCACCAGGCCCGGCGGGAAGGGCTTGACGGTCGACGGGTCCTTGACCCGCGAGCCGTAGTAGATGCGCATGCTCTTGATCGGCACGGCCTTGCCGTCCTTGCGCAGCTCCGGGGTCCAGTAGGCGCTCTTGTCACCCGGGGCGTTGCAGGTGTTCGCCGCGGCGAACAGCTTGTCCGTCGTGGTGAAGGCGTCGACCTTTGGACCGAAGAACGTGTGCATGTGTGAGGCGCCCGAGAGGCCAGGCAGGACGATCGGGTCGTCCGGGGCCGAGTTCGCGACGCCGCAGTCGGTGTGGAACTCGGGAACCCGGGTGGTGCCCGGCGGCACCGCCTTCGGCGTGAGGGCGTTGAAGGCGGCCAGTTCCCTGCTCCACTTGGCCTGGTCGACCGGCACCCAGCCGCCGGCCGGCGTGCTGGGTGGGACCGACGTCGACGGGGACGCGGTGGAACTCGGCGTGGCCGAGGGGGCGGCCGACGTGCTCGGCGTGGCCGAAGGGGAGAGTGACGTGGCCGCCGGGGGGCCGAACGTGAACCAGTTCAGGTTCACGAAGTCCGACGGCGAGGTGCTCTTCATGACCGCGAAGACGGTCTGCGCCCCGGCCGGTACGGCTGACGCCGTAGCGGAGACGGTCTTCCACTTCTGCCAGCCACCGGTCGCCGCGATCGGAAAGCGGGCCAGCAGTTGACCGTTCTGCGCGCCGAGGCGCAACTCGACGGTGCCGCCGGCGGTGTTGTGCGAGGCGACGCGGGCCGTCAGGTCGACGCCGGTTATCGACACACCGTCGTAGCGCAGCCAGTCGCCGCTGGCCAGCCAGCCGACGTTACGGCCGCCGTCGGCGTCGCCGGTGCCCTCGGTCTGCGCACCGGACTGCGCCGCGAAGGCCTCTGCCTGCACCCGGCCGGGCACGGCGACCTCTTCGGCCTGAGCGCCGGCGATGTAGATGCCACTGCCGGCAAGTGTGGCGACGACAGCGGAGGCGAGCGTGACGCGGGCGAGGCGGCGGCGCTTTCGCGCCCGGTCCGGCGGTGCGACGTGCGCGGGGGGAGTCCGCATTACCAGTGATTCCTTCGAGTCGACGACAAAGCTCCTGTCGGAAGGAGTATGTGCACGTCAGAGGCATGCTTCAACTCGCGGGGAAAGAATTAAGAAGGCCGGTCGACGGGTGCCCTGGCAGCCAGCGTGGCCGCTGAAGATGACAATTTTTTAGCCTTATAATCTTAAGTCTTCTTTAAGTTCGGTCGTCCCGTTCCGGTTCAATGGTTACGGATTTCGAGTAACGAATTGTGGTCGAATTCTCGACCTCAGTCGCCGACCGGTTCGACAGTGACGGCCGGCGACAGCGCGCCCAGGAAATCGGCCGCGTCGAACATCTCGCCGGCGGAGGCGACGCCGCTGGTCCTCGTACGACCATCGAGGATGCGCCGGACCGCCTCCACGGCCAGGGGCGCGCTGACCGCGTAGATGTCCTGGCCACTGGCCACCACACGGCGGCGCGCGTCGCCACGACGCACGACGACGTCGACGGTGAACGTCTGCGCTGAGCGGCCACGCTCGTCGACCGCGACCGGCGCTGCCGCGGCGACCAGGTCGGTGGCGGCGTCGACGGTCATGTAGGTGCGGACCTCGGGTATGACCAGGTGACGGGGGATGGTGGCGATGTCGGCCATGGTGAACTCCCCGAACACGGCGCGCCGGCCCAGCGGTGGGGGAAAGTCCCAGTCCACCCTCGGCAGCTCCCCACCGGAGTGGTACTCCAACCGGCCGCCGGTGTAGCGGACCCGGCGGCCGGCGCGGCGCTCGCGGGAGACGGCGCCCGCGGCGACCGTCCCGGCCGTCGGATGCCAGCTGCTCAGTCCGTACGCGACGTGCGCCTCGTCGGCCGACGTCCAGTCGCCCATCGCCGTTGTCGCGAGCAGGTCGCCGAGCCCGCCGAAGAAGGCCATCGCCGGCACCACCGCGACACCGGCCGCTCGGGCGGGTTCGGTGAAGCGTGTGAACGTGTCGAGGTTCGCCTCGATCTCGGCCGCCACGTCCACGTACGGGATCCCGGCGCGCAGCGCGGCCTCGATCACGCCGGGGGCGGTCGACGCGAACGGGCCGGCGCAGTTGACGACCGCGTCCACGCCGGTCAGCGCCGCGTCGAGCGAGGCCGGATCGTCGACCGACGCCACCCGGTAACCGAGCCCGAACGCCGCCAGCCGACGCGGATCACGGCCCACCGGCAGGGCGCCGAACCCGCGCTCACGCAGTTCCGCCATCACGAACCGTCCGGTGTGCCCGTACGCCCCGAACACCGCCACGCTGTAACCCATCGCTGCCCCCTCGGATGATCGACTGGGTCCAGCCTCGCGCAGCGGTCGGTGACCAACCAGTGTCGGGAACGCCAACTCCCGTACAGTTCCGGACATGGCCCTTGTCGCGATCGCCGCCACCGACGGGATGCTGCACCTCGAGCTGGCGCTGGCCTGCGAGGTCTTCGCCCACGACCCCTCCGGCCTCGCCGACCCCTGGTACGACGTGGTGGTCTGCGGTCCCCACCCGGTCCGGGTCGGCCGCTTCCTGCTGGAGCCCGACGACGGGCTGGACCGCCTCGCCCGCGCCGACACCGTGATCATCCCGTCGGTCGAGGACGTCGACGGGGACCTACCCCCCGACCTGCTCGACGCGGTCCGTGCGGCCCACCTAGCGGGCGCCCGGATGGTCTCGCTGTGTACCGGCGCGTTCGTGCTGGCCGCCGCCGGGGTGCTCGACGGGCAGCGCGCCACCACCCACTGGGCCCACACCGAGGCGCTGGCCGCCCGCTATCCCCGGGTACGCGTCGACCCGGATGTGCTCTACGTCGACAACGGCACCGTGCTCGCCTCCGCCGGCAAGGCCGCCGCGATCGACCTGTGCCTGCACCTGATCCGCCGTGACCACGGCTCGACGGTCGCCAACGCCGTTGCCCGCCGCCTGGTCGTGCCACCGCACCGCGCCGGCGGTCAGGCCCAGTACGTCACCACCCCGGTGCCCGCCCGCGACGACCACCCGCTGGCCACCCTGTTCCCCTGGGCGCTGGCCCGCCTCGACCGGCCGCTGACCGTCGAGGACCTGGCCCGGCAGGCGAACATGAGCTCACGCAACCTGGCTCGCCACTTCCGGTCGGCCACCGGCACCACCCCATTGCTGTGGCTGTCGACGCAGCGCGTCCGCCGTGCCCAGGAGCTGCTGGAGAACACCGACGACAGCATCGACGCCGTCGCCGAGGCGGCCGGCATGGGCACCGCCGCGACAATGCGTCGACACTTCCACCGCACCGTCGGCGTGCCCCCGGACGCGTACCGGCGTACCTTCCGGGCCACCAGGTCCGCCGTCGGCTGAGTCCTGACCGGGGTACGCGCGGACTCGTCGCTCCTTGGCGTCGGGCAGAATGCCAAGCTCCTGCTCTGCCGGCGGTCGGGGGGTCCGATGGGCTACAGCTTCGAGCACGTCGATCTACCTGAGCCCGCCGCGACCGCGCGCGCCCACGCCGAAGCGTGCCTGGAGCTGAACGGGTCGTGCGGCAACTGGCCACAGTGCTACGACGAGTACTCGACGCTCGCGGCCGCCTACCAGTTCGCTCTCAACGCCGCCGGCATGGCGTTCTGTCGGGAGCGCATGCGCTCCGCCGGCATGACCTACCAGGCAACCCCGCAGCCCTTTCCGGACTGGCCGTTCGACAGCGTCGAGGACTGGCGCACCGACGAGCGCCGACGCGCGGCCTACCGGGAGGCCGAACGGGCGGCTTCCGCGCAGACCAGCCCCGGCAAGCTCGGGATCCCCGAGTTCAAGCTGACGAGCAACGGCCCCTGGGTGGTGGGCAGGGCCGAGATCGAGCAGGCGTCGGTCCTGTACGAGGCGTCGCCGACGAGCCCGCGCGGCGAGTGGGAGACCGACGAGCTGTGGGTGACCTGGCTCGACTGGCTGCGCGAGACGCGCGCCCACGGCGGCTTCACCGTCAGCTGACCGGGCCGCCGCCGCTGTCCGGGCGTTGCCGGGCGAACGCGTCGCGCTTGCCCCAACGCCCGGGGATGTCCAGCAGCGCGATCCGCCCGAAGGCGGACGGCAGCGCCGGGTCCACCGCCAGGTGGTCGTCGTGCGGGTTGATCCCGAGCATGGTGCGGATCAGCAGCATGCACGCCCCGCTGGACCACGCCTGCGGACTGCCGGCGGTCGGGTACCGGATCGGGAACCGGGTGGTGTCGCGGTCGAACCCGCCGAACGCCTCGGGTAGCCGTCCCTCGAAGTAGGTGGCGGCGGAGAGGATGCCCTCGGCGATGCGGGCCGCCTCACTGCTGAACCCGTAACGGCGCAGGCCCCAGGCGATGAACGAGTTGTCGAACGGCCAGACCGTGCCGTTGTGGTAGCCGAGCGGGTTGTAGCGGCGCTGCCCCTCGGCGAACGTCCGCACCCCCCACCCGGAGAAGAGCGCCGGACCCATCAGGTGCTCGACCACCCGGGGAGCCCGCTCCGGTGGCACGATGCCGCTCCACAGCAGGTGTCCGATGTTCGACGACAGGCTGTCGACCGGAGTGCCGTCGTGGTCGAGCGCGAGGGCGTAGAAGCCGCGGTCCTCCAGCCAGAAGTCCCGGTTGAACCTGTCGTACAGGGCGGCCGCCTCACTCTCCAGTTGCTCGGCGTAGCCGGGGTCACCCCAGACGGTACGGGCCAGCCGGGCCCCCCGGATCTTCGCGTCGTAGGCGTACCCCTGGGTTTCGCAGGTGGCCCTCGGGAAGCCTGGCAGCCGGCCGTCGGCGTAGGAGATGCTGTCCCAGGAGTCCTTCCAGCACTGGTTGTCCAGGCCGGTGGCGCGGTTGCGTCGCTGGTACCAGACGTAGCCGGTGGAGGTCAGGTCCGCGTACCTGTCGATCCAGGCCAGCGCCGCGCGAGCCTCCTGCTCCAACTCCAGCGCCAGCGCGGTGTCGCCGCTCCACCGCTCGTACTCGTCGAGCAGCACCACGAACAGCGGTGAGGCGTCCACCGTGCCGTAGTACGGCGAGTGCGGCTGCTCCTCGAACGCGGCCGACTCCCCGTAGCGCAACTCGTGCAGGATCCGACCCGGGTCCTCCTCCAGCACGTCGTCGGTCCGGGCGCCCTGCAGCGACGCGAGGATCCGCAGTGTCGGTGGGGTCAGCGACGGAGTGACCGGCAGCGTCTGCAGGCAGGTCAACAGGCTGTCGCGCCCGAACAGGGTCATGAACCAGGGCAACCCGGCGGCGGGCACGCTCGCGCCGCTGAGGGAGAGCGGGGCGAAGCGCAGCGCGGCCAGGTCCAGCAGGCTGCGATGGTAGACCTGCTGGAGGCCGACGCTCTCGGTGTCCAGGGTCGGGGCCGCCGCCACCCAGGCCTGCACGCTCCTGGGCAGGGTGGAGTCGTCCGGCCGTTGGGCGCGCAGGGCGGTGCGCAGGTCGACACCGTCCGGTCGCAGCGCCAGCATGGCGGCCTGCAACCGGGTCGACCACTGCTCCCCGGGGCGCAGTCGGACCGCGAACCGAAGGCCGCTCGGGTCGAACTCCGCGGGCTCGCTCGCCGACACCACCACCTCACGGCGGTACGTGCCGCGCCGGTAGCCCAGGCGCAGCTCGTTCGCGCCGACGTGCGTGTAGCGGGAGCCGGTCTTGTCGCCGATGTCGAACTTGATCTCGAAGATGTCGGCGAAGTCGGCGGCCACCTCCAGGCGTACGTCGAGGTTCATGTCCCGCTCGCCGTAGTTGAAGATCGTCAGCGACTCGGTGAGGTCCGGGCCGATGCGCCGACGGCGGATGGCCGACACGTCGGCCTGCACGTAGTCCACCGCCCCGCCCGGCACCACGAAGAACGTGACCTCGAAGTACTGGCTGTCGTCCACCGACAGCGCGGTCATGCACTCGCCGTTCACGGTCAGCATCCAGCGGGACAGGTACCGGGTGTCGGCGGCGAAGAGGCCGACCGGGGTGCTCGGCGACGACTCCACGTCGCCGCTGGCGTCGGAGACCATGAAGGTGTTCCCGTCGATGCACGCCACCGTGCCGGCGATGTCCCTCATCGGTCACGCCCCACTGTCCGAGGCGTCGCGCTGCGGCGGCCCCGGCTCGCGGGGAAACAGCCGCCCGATGCGCAACGCCAGGGAGAGGTCACCGTCGACCAGGATCTCGCCCCGGGTGATCGCCGCCAGGCCGTTCACCTCACCCCGTGCCATCGCCTCCGCCACCTGCGCGGACACCTTGATCACCGTGGTGGCGGGACCACCGCTGCGGGTTACCCGCATCTGGCCATGGTCGATGTCCAGCAGCCACTGCTCCAGGTGGCCGCCGTCGCGGATGTCGAACCGCACGCTTCCACAGACCTTGCTGAACCGCGGGTCCTGGCCAGCGTCCGTCAACCGCTCGAAGAAGGCGCTGGTCGCCGACATCCCACCTCCTCGGGCGCTGGTCAGAGCGCATGCCGGCTACCCGGTGCGGGTCACTCCTAACGTCGGTGGCGCGAACCGACTGCGGGCCCAGGTTCACCGCGACCGACGCAACCAGGCCTCCGGGTTCTCCAGCCCGGTGAACCGCCCCGGCGCCACGAGCGCCCGGGTGAAGGCCACCAACGGGCCGGGAAGAAGGTTCCGGTCGACGGTCAGAATCCGCTGTCAGTCGATGTCGAAGTCGACCACGACCGGCGTCCGCCGGACCCGGACGGGGGTCGCGGCGTCGAAGTCGGCGGCGTCGCGGTGCCACACCGGCGGGGCGTACGCGCAGTCGCAGCGCAGCCGCACCCGCTGACCGGGGAGCAGGCGCAGGGCGTAACCGCTGCCCACGTCCGCCACGCCGGCCAGGTCCCCGGTGGCCGCGTCGAACGCGATCACCTGGGCGTAGGTGAGCAGCTCGTCGACCCGTACCGCTCCGCCCAGCGGTATGCCGGCGGGCAGCGCCTGGTTCAGGGTCGCCGTCTGGCCCGCGCGGACCCGCACCGGCCGTGCCTGCTGCCGACCGCCCGCCCCACCGGACCACACGGTCGCCAGCCCGTCGGCGGCGAACTGCACCGGCCAGTGGTACGGCCCGAGGCCGGTGATCGTGTAGCGGCCGTCCTCGTCGGTGGTCGGGCCGTGGTCGCCGTACTTGGGATCCGGCACGTACGGCACCACCATGACCCGGGCGCGGTTGACAGGTGCGCCGGTCGCCGCGTCGGTCACCACTCCGACGACGGTGCCCGGCGGGTCGAGCCGGACGGTCGGGGCGTCGGTCACCGCGCCGGCCCGGACCTGGACCACCTGTGCCCGCTCACGGTCGCCGGCGCCGCCGTGCCGGCCCACCCACTGCCAGCCGTGCGTCGTCGTGTCGTAGGGGCGCACCAGCAGCCGGTACCTCCCCGGGGCGACGTTCGTGCTCACCAGCACGCCCAACTCGTCGGCGCAGCCCGCGTACCGGCCGAGTTGGTCCTCGCCGAGGGTGACCGCCGCCAACGTCGCCGCGTCCACCGGGACCAGCGCGGCGCAGGCCCGGGGGACCGGCGCGCCGGTCGCCGCGTCGCGCACGACGGTGCGGACGCCGCCGGGCGCGGGCGACCCGGGGGTACGCGCCGCGGCCGGCGCGGCGGCCTCGACGACGAGCAGGGCGACGGCGATGGTCGCGGTCAGGTGGCGCAGGAGTGTGCGGCTCACGGGCATGGTCCCTCCGGTGTCGTGGCGATGGTGAGCAGACGGTAACGGTCAGTAGCTGATCCAAATCGGTCAATGTCGCGATCCTGACTCAGGTGGCTCGACAACCTGCCCGTGCCGCGCGAATAGGGCGTTATGCCCGAACCTGGCGCAGAGGCCACGGGTACCGCATAGCGTCACGGGGGCGGAACCACCGCCGCCCCGCCGCACGGCGGCGACGCCCACCGGAAGGGACCGGACATGAGTCGTGTCGACACTGTGCTCCTGCCGGAGCTGGACGGGCCGGTGCCGGCGACGCTGCCGAGCGCGCTCGGCCTGCTGAGCCTGGCCCTGGGAGTGGGCGCGCTTGTCGCCCCCGGACCCGTCGCGCGACTGACCGGGGTGGACGACTCCCCGGCCGCGCGGTCCGTGCTCCCGGCCATCGGTCTGCGGGAGTTGGGCAGCGCCGCCGGCCTGCTCAGCGGCCGCCGACCGGCCGGCTGGGCCTGGAGCCGCGTGGCCGGCGACGCGATGGACCTCACCCTGCTCGGACGGGCCCTCGCCGACCGTGGCGGTGAACGCCGCCGCCGGGTCGCGCTGACCACCCTCGCCATCGCCGGCATCACCGCCGTCGACGTGCTCTCCGCCGTCCGCGTCGGCCGGGCTCGCCGGGCCCGCGCCCGTGTGATCCGGATGGAGATCGCGGTGACGGTGAACCGGTCGCCGGCCGAGGCCTACCGGTTCTGGCGGGACATGGAGAACCTGCCCCGCTTCATGGCGCACCTGGAGTCCGTCCGCGCCGACGACCTGCGCCGCTCACACTGGATCGCCCGTGGTCCGGCCGGGCACCGGGTCGAGTGGGACGCCGAGATCATCGACGACCAGCCCAACAAGTCGATCACCTGGCGGTCGCTGCCGGGGACCCGGGTGCCCAACGCCGGCCGGGTCCGGTTCGTGCCCGCCCCCGGCGACCGGGGGACCGAGGTGCGGGTGGAACTGCGCTACGCGCCGCCGGCCGGCGCGCTCGGCCGAGCGGTGGCGAAGCTCTTCGGCGAGGAGCCCGAGCAGCAGGTCCGAGACGACCTGCGCCGGTTCAAGCAGGTGCTGGAGACCGGCGAGGTCGTGCGCTCCGAGGGCAGCCCCACCGGCATCTCCGTACGCCAGCAGGCCATGCAGCGCCCCGCCCAGCCGCTGCCGGCGTCCCGCCGCTGACCGCCCGGCTCTCTCGAAAGGGACCGAGAATGAAGGCCACCGCCTGGATGGGCACCGACAGCGTCAAGGTCATCGACGTACCCGACCCGAAGATCATGAACGCCCGGGACGCGATCGTCCGGATCAGCACCACCGCGATCTGCGGCTCCGACCTGCACCTCTACCACGGCTACATCCCCGCCATGCGCAAGGGCGACATCCTCGGCCACGAGTTCATGGGCGAGATCGTCGAGGTGGGCCCCCAGGTCCGCAACCTCAAACCGGGCGACCGGGTGGTGGTGCCCTTCCCGATCGCCTGCGGGCACTGCTCGTCCTGCCAGCGTGGCCTCTACTCGGTCTGCGAGAACTCCAACCCGAACGCCGGCATCGCCGAGAAGATCATGGGGCACTCGCCGGCCGGCATCTTCGGCTACTCCCACCTGCTCGGCGGCTACGCCGGCGGCCAGGCCGAGTACGCCCGGGTGCCGTTCGCCGACGTCGGCCCGGTCAAACTGCCCGACGAGGTCAGCGACGACCAGGCGGTCATGCTTGCCGACGCGTTCCCGACCGGTTACATGGGCGCCGAGATGTGCGACATCAAACCCGGGCAGGTGATCGCGGTCTGGGGCGCCGGGCCGGTCGGGCTGTTCGCCGCGGCCAGCGCCCGGCTGCTCGGCGCCGAGCGGGTGATCGTCATCGACCGCTTCCCGTACCGGCTGCGGCTGGCCCAGGAGCACCTCGACGCCGAGACGATCAACTACGAGGACGTCGACGTGCTGGACACGCTCAACGAGATGACCGCCGGCCGGGGCCCCGACGCGTGCATCGACGCGGTGGGCCTGGAGGGCCACCACGGCAACGCCGCCATGTACGCGTACGACCGGGCCAAGCAGGTCGCGCGGGTCGAGACGGAACGGCCGTTCGCGCTGCGACAGGCGATCCTCGCCTGCCGCTCCGGAGGGGTGGTGTCGGTCGTCGGCGCGTACGGCGGTTTCGTCGACAAGTTCCCGATGGGCGCGTTCATGAACCGGTCGCTGATCATGCGGACCGGTCAGTGCCACGTCCAGCGCTACACCCGACCACTGCTGGAACGCATCCAGCGCGGCGAGATCGACCCGAGCTTCGTCGTCAGCCACCGCATGCCGCTGCGCGACGCCCCGAAGGGCTACAAGATCTTCCAGAAGAAGCAGGACGACTGTACGAAGGTGCTCCTCAAGGTCTAACGCGGGCGCCAGCCCTCGCTCGCGTCGATCATGGAGTTGTGGTGCCAGGCTTGGGCCCTCGCGGGTGCTTTGTCACCCACCACAACTCCTTGATCGACGGGGGTGAGGGGTCGCGGCTACCGTGTCGACCATGGATGGTGTCGGTACGTCGGCGCACGGGACAGCCGATCTCCCTGTTCGACTACGGCCGGTCGGCGAGGCCGACCTGAGCATGTTCCGGCGGTTCTGCACCGAGCCGGGCCTCGTCGGGCCGGACTGGGCCGGTTTCCGCGACGCGGCGCAGCCCGCGCGCCGGTTCGCCGTCGACGGCTACCTCGGCGACGACGACGGGCGGCTCGTCGTCGAGGTCGAACCGGAGCGGGCCGCCGCCGGCGCGGTCAGCTACCGCTCAATGCGCTACGCGGGACGGGCGTCGTACTGGGAGATCGGCATCGTCCTGCTGCCGCAGTGGCGCGGTCGGGGGGTCGGCTGGCGGGCGCAGGCGCTGCTCTGCGACTACCTCTTCCAGCACAGCCCGGCGCAGCGCATCCAGGCCGGCACCCACCCGGAGAACATCGCCGAGCAGCGGGCGCTGGAGAAGGCCGGCTTCCACCTCGAAGGCGTCATCCGGGCCTGCGAGTTCCGGGCCGGTCAGTGGCGCGACGGCCACCTCTACAGCCGGCTGCGTGACGACCCGCCCCCCGCAGCGCCCACCCAGGCCGCCCTGACCGCTTGATGACCGGCCGTCCGGTTCGGCGGCCACCCGGTTTGTGGCCGGGGCCCCAGGGAACTCGCCCCGTTCGTCCGCCGGCAGGCCGCACGGCCCGCCGAGGAGACGGAAGGAGCGGGTCATGGAGTACGACCAGATGATCGCCACGGTACGACAGCGCGCGGGTCTCGGGGAGAACGAGGCCGTGCGGTCCGTGCAGGCCGTCCTGTCGGTGCTCGGGGAACGGCTCGCCGGGCAGGAGGCCGACAACCTGGCGGCCCAGCTTCCGGATCGGCTCAACGGGTCCGTCACCCGCAACCCGCAGGGCCGTCGGTGGGACGTCGGCGAGTTCCTGAAGAACGTCGGCGACCGCGAGCAGGTCGCGAACGCGGACCAGGTGCGCGAACACGCCCAGGCGGTGCTGCGTACCGTCGCCGAGGCGCTCAACGACGACGAGAGGCACGATCTGCTCGCCCAGTTGCCCGGCGGCATCACCGACCTCTTCGGCGTGCCCACCCCGCGCGGCTGAGTGTCGCCCCGCGCCGCGACCGGCCAGAACCGGCCGGTCCCGGCGGCGTGTGGGTCGCAACCGGAGGTCAGCGGGGGCGAACTCCGGCGTCCACGGTCAGGGTCCCGGCAGTGGCGTCGATCGTGGCCCGTGCGCCGAGCGGCACGGTGAGCTGCCCGTTGCCGTGCCCCAGCCGCAGCCCGCCCAGGACCGGCACACCCAGGTCGTACAGGCGATCCTTCAGGACCGACGCCGCGTCCCACTCGCCCGCCCCGCCGACGCTGTTGGTGATCTGACCGATGACCACCCCGGCGACCCGGGACAGCGCGCCCAGCCGCCGAAGCTCGGTCAGCATCCTGTCGATGCTGTACGGCGCCTCGTCCACGTCCTCGAAGAACAGGATCGCGCCGTCGAACCTCGGGACGTCCCTGGCGCCGAACGAGGTGGAGAGCAATGTCAGGCAACCACCGAGCAGGGGGCCCGACGCTCGGCCGGGCACCACCACGGAGGCCGCCGTCTCGGCCGGGTCCCTGGTGATCGTGACGGGTGCGGTGGTCATCACCGCCCTGCGCAGCGACTCCGCCGACTCGACGCCGGTGCGGGCGTCGTTCCAGTTGACCATCGGGCCGTAGAAGGTGACCAGGCCGGCCTCGCGCCAGAGCTTGCCCTGGATGCTGGTGATGTCGCTGAAGCCGACGACCACCCGAGGATCCCGGCGCAAGACGGAGACGTCGATCTCGTCGACGATGCGTTGGGTGCCGTAACCGCCGCGGGCGGCGAAGACCGCACGAACGCCGGGGTCGGTGAGCGCGGCGTTCAGGTCCGCCAGTCGCTGCGCGTCGGTGCCGGCCAGGTAGCCGTACCTGGCGAAGACATGCTCGCCCAGCTCGACCTCCAGGCCCCAGCCGCGCAGGATGTCGATGCCGCGACCCATCAGCGTGGGGTCGGGAGTTCGGCCTGGCGACACCACTCGCACCCGGTCGCCGGGGGCCAGCGCCGGTGCGCGTAGTGCCCGCTTCACGCCACCCGGAGCAGCCGCCTGCGCCACCCTCGGCGCTGCCGTGCCGACGAGGGCCGCGCCGCCGGCAGCCGCCGCGCTCGTCCGCAGCACGTGCCGCCGGGACAGGGCCGCGGGCGCGGGTCGTTGAGTCGCAACGGGGTCGGGTCCAGAGGTGGCCACCGGCAACCCTCCATCATCATCGATGTCCAGTCGCCACAGCCTACGACGGTCGTCGATGCGCGTGGGGGTCCACAAGGGACACGGTTGGGCCTACGGGATCGGCCACTCGTGTACCGGGCGGTTGCTGTGCATCAGGTCCACGTAGTGCCGGACCACCTCGCGCAACGCCGCCGGCCGGTCCAGGTGGTCGGCCGACTCCAGTCGGTGCAGCGTCTCCACCTGCCAGGTCGCGCCGTTGCGGCTGGTCAGGCAGCGCTGTTCGATGACGCCGAGCAGCCGGTCCCGCTCGGCCGGGTCGAGCCCCCACCGGTCCAGGCCGTGGTGCGCCATCGGCAGCAACCGCCGCAACACCAACTCGGTGACCGGCAGGTAGCCGAGACCGGGCCAGAAGACCTGCGCGTCGATGCCGTGCCGGGCGCAACTGGTGAAGTTCTCCTCGGCGGCGCTGAACGACATCTGCGACCACAGTGGTCGGTCCGACTCGGCGAGGGCGCGCACCAACCCGAAGTAGAAGGCGCCGTTGGCGACGGTGTCCAGCACTGTCGGGCCGGCGGGCAGCACCCGGTTTTCCACCCGCAGGTGCGGGCGGCCCCGCGACACGTCGTACACCGGGCGGTTCCACCTGTAGACGGTGCCGTTGTGCAGGCGCAACTCGGCCAGGTTGGGCACCTCGCCGGCCACGAGGGCCTGCGCCGGGTCCTCCGGGTCGCAGACCGGCAGCAGCGCCGGGAAGTAGCGCACGTTCTCCTCGAACAGGTCGAACACACTGGTGATCCAGCGTTCGCCGAACCAGACCCGCGGGCGTACCCCCTGGGCTTTGATCTCTTCCGACCGGGTGTCGGTGGCCTGCTGGAACAGCGGGATGCGGGTCTCGCGCCACAGCTCCCGGCCGAAGAACAGCGGCGAGTTCGCGCCGACCGCGACCTGGATGCCGGCGACCGCCTGGGCGGCGTTCCAGTAGTCGGCGAACTGGGCCGGGCTGACCTGGAGGTGGAACTGGGTGCTGGTGCAGGCCGCCTCCGGGGTGATCGTGTCGGCGGTGACCGCCAACCGCTCCACCCCGCTGATGGCGATCGGCAGATCCTCACCCCGGGCCGCGAAGATCTGCTCGTTGAGCAGCTTGTAGCGGGGGTTGGCCGACAGGGTCTCGGCGGTCAGGTGCTCGGGGCGCAGCGTGGGCAGGATGCCGATCATGACCATGTGCGCGCCGATCGCCCGTGCCTTCACCTCGGCGGCGTTGAGGCTGGCCCGTACGTACTCCTCGAAGTCGGCAGTGCCGGTGCCGGTCAGCCGACGCGGCGGCACGTTGATCTCGACGTTGAACTGGCCCAACTCGGTCTGGAAACTCTCATCGGCGATGGCCGCAAGCACGTCGGCGTTGCGCATCGCCGGATTCGACGCCTCGTCGACCAGGTTCAGCTCGATCTCCACACCGGTCATCGGCCGGTCGACGTCGAAGCGGGCCTCGCGCAGCATCTCGGCGAAGACGTCGAGACACCGGCGGACCTTGTCGCGGTAGCGGGCGCGATCCTCTCGACTGAAGGTTCGTACGCCGACGTCCTCGCCCATGGTCACCACCCCGTCACCGCTGGTCCCCCTAACCTCGCACGTGATCGGCGGGCGGGGGAAGACCCGAGGACCCTTTCCTACCCACCTGCCCGCCCCGTTAGCCCAGCCAGAGCAGACCGATAGCATTGCGGCCGGAGAGGTGGTGGCGTACGGATGCGCGAGAAGGTGACCCGGCTGTTCGTCGTGGCGGCGATCGCCGAGGCCTGCTCCTGGCTGGCCCTGCTGGTCGGCATGGTGGTCAAGTACGGGCCACCCGACAACGAGCTGGGCGTCAAGATCTTCGGGCCGATCCACGGCGGCCTGTTCGTCGCGTACGTCCTGCTGGTCCTGGCCGTGGCCCGGCTGCACCGCTGGAGCCTGCTGGCCACGGCGGTGGCCCTGGCCAGCGCGGTTCCGCCCTTCGCCACCCTGGCCTTCGAGCGCTGGGCCCGCCGCCGGGGCATGCTCGGCGCGGACCAGCAGCCGGCCCGCCAGCCGGCCCCGGTCGGCTGAGCCGCCGAACCGGCTGAGCCGCCTACCGGCTGACAGACCCGCTCAGGTCAGCGCGGAACAGGCCACGACGCCGGCTAGCAGCAGCGTGCCCAGGAACGCCTGCAACAGCAGCGGCGGCCCGAGGTGCGACCAGAGCGTCGCGGTACGTGGCGTCAGCAGCTGCCCGGTGGTGAGGTTGACGATCCGCTCGATCCGGGGCGGCAGCTCCGGGTCGCGCTGCGGGCGCAGGGTGAGCTGCACCTGATCGGCCGGGTGCAGGGCGCTCTGCGGCAGGTGACCGTGCAGCTCCACCTCACAGAGCTGACCGGCGGTGTTGCGCAGCCGTACCGGCGTGACCAGATACTCCGGGCCCTGCTTCAACTCCTTCCAGCGACGCCGGGTGCCGCCGCCGCCGAAGGAGAAGAGCGAGCGCAGCAGCAGGGCGGGTAGCCGGGCGAAGGCCGCCGCCGCGAGCACCGCCACCAGCACCGGCTGGCCGATGCGCACCTCGCGGGTGTAGCCGTCGAGCAGGCGGATCAGCCGCCCGGTGACGATCCGCTCCGTCGGGTGCACGATCCGTCGGGTATCGAGTCCGCTGTCCATCTCCACCACCGAGAGTCCGCTTGTGTTCACAGATCGTATCGACGTCCTCGGTTGAACGACGTGAATGAAACCTGGTCACGGGCTCACGGCCGTGAGGTGACATCACGGGCGACCCGGGTAAGCGGGGGGCCGAGCTGGAAAGGGGTCGAGCATGCAGCTGTCCTTCCTGCGCCCGCTCTACGACCGTCCCGGGCCGTGGTGCTCGGTGTATCTGGACGCCTCCGCGGACACGGAGGACGCCAAACCCGCTCTGGACCTGCGCTGGCGTGCCCTGGAACGCAGCCTGGCCGAACAGGGGGCGGACGAGGCGGACATCGCCGCGTTGGACCGGGTGGTCCGCGGCCACGATCCGATGGTCGGGGACTACGGCCTGGCGGTCTTCGCCAGTCACGGCCGGGTGGTGCTCTCCGAGTACCTGTCCGCGCCGCCACTGCGGGACCTGGCCAACGTCGGGTCGTTGCCACACGTCATGCCGCTTCTCGCCCAGCGCGGCGAGCAGGTGGCCTGGGTACGCGTGGTCGCCGACCGGGTCGGCGCCGACGCGATGGCGGTCAGCGCCGGCGGCGTACCCCGGCGGGCGCACGTCGCCGGCCGCGACGAGTACCCGCTGCGGCGGACGAAGGCCGGCGGCTGGTCCCAGTCGCGCTACCAGCGGGCGGCCATGGAGGCGTGGCACCAGAACGCCGGTGACGTCACCGCGGCCACCGTGCAGTTGGCCGACCGGGTCGGCGCGGACGTGGTGGTGGTAGCCGGTGACGTCCGGGCCACCGGAATGATCGCCGCCCAGATGCCGGAGCGTTGGCAGGACCTGGTGGTCCGGACCGATGCTGGTTCACGCGCCGGGGGCGCCGACCAGACGATGCTCGACGACCTCACCGTGCAGACCATCGCGGAGATCGCCGACCAGCGGATCACCGCAGCGCTGGACAAGTTCGGCGTGCAGGAGGACGTGGGTGGCGGCCTCGACGCCGTCGTCTCGGCCCTGCAACGCAACCAGGTGGACATGATGCTCATCGTGGACGACCCGTCGGCCAACGGTGAGTTGTGGATCGGCGCGGAACCCACCGAGATCGCCGTCGACCCCGGGCAGTTGGCCGCCATGTCGGTGGCCGACCCGCAACGGGTACGCGCCGACGCGGCGCTGGTCCGGGCGCTCGTCGGCACCGACGCGGCGCTGACCGTGCTCGGCCCCGACGAGGCGCCCGACCTGACCGACGGCGTCGGCGCCGTGCTGCGTTACGTCGACCCCAGCACACCAGGGCGCGGCAATGGTTGACCGAACGGTCACGGACGTCGTGGTGGAGCGACTGCTGGCCTGGCGGGTGCCCCGCGCCTTCGGGTACCCGGGCGAGGCGATCGCTCCACTCGTCCACGCCCTGGACCGGACCGGGGGTGAACCGGCGTTCATCCCCGCCCGGCACGAGGAGACCGCCTCGTTCATGGCCACCGGGCACGCCAAGTTCACCGGCGGCATCGGGGTCTGCCTCGCCACCCAGGGGCCCAGCGCCGTCCAACTGCTCAACGGCCTCTACGACGCGAAGCTGGACAGCAAACCGGTGGTGGCCATCGTCGGCGAGGACGTCTCCGGACCGCTCGGCGGCGCCCACCAGGAGATCGGGCTGAGCCGGCTCTTCGGCGACGTGTGCAACCAGTTCGTCCGGTACGGCCGCAGCCCGGACGAGGTGGGGGCGCTACTGGACCAGGCGTTCCGCACGGCGGCGGCGACCCGGAGCCCGACCTGCGTGGTACTGCCCCGGCACTTGCAGGAGGCGCTGGTGCCCGATCTGCAGCCGTACGGCGCAGGGGTGATCACAGCGACCCCCGGCGAGCCGCTGGCCCGGGTCCTGCCGCACGAGGCGGACCTCGACGCCGCCGCGCAGCTGCTCAGCGGCGGCCAGCGCACCGCGATCCTGGTGGGCCAGGGCGGTCGGGACGCGGCCGCCGAGATCATCGAGGTGGCCGACCGGCTCGGCGCCGGAGTGGCCACCTCGCTGCTGGGCAAGCCGGTGCTCGACGAGCGGCTGCCCTTCCACACCGGGGTGCTCGGCGAGGTCGGCACTCCGGCGGCGGCCGAGCTGATGGGTGGCTGCGACACGCTGCTGATGGTCGGCACCAACGACCCGTGGACCGACTACTTCCCGATGCCCGAGCAGGCGCGCACGGTACAGATCGACATCGACGGCCGCCGGATCGGCACCCGCTACCCGGCCGACGTGCCGCTTGTCGGTGACGCCGCCGAGACACTGCGGGCGCTGCTGAGCCGGCTGCGCGGTCGGCCCGAGCAGCAGTGGCGTGCCACCGTGGAGAATTCGGTGGACAGGTGGCGGGAGGTCGCCGCCGAGCGGGCCGCCGCCACCGCGGACCCGGTCAACCCGCAGCTCGTCCTCCAGGAGTTGTCCGCCCGGATGCCCGGCACCGGCGCGGTCGCGGTCGACGTCGGCTCGGTCCTCTACTGGTACGCCCGCCACCTCACCCTGCCGCCGGGGGTCAACGCGCAGCTGTGCGGAACCCTCGGCTCGATGGGCTGCGCGCTGCCGTACGCGGTGGCGGCCAAGCTCGCCGCCCCCGACCAGCCGGTGGTGGCGCTCGTCGGTGACGGGGCGATGCAGCTCAACGGCCTCGCTGAGCTGATCACCGTGTCGCACCTCTGGCAGCGGTGGCGTGACCCCCGGCTGGTGGTGCTGGTGCTCAACAACCGGGACCAGAACGGCATGGGAGGTGGGCGAGAACCGTCGTCCGACCCGACCCACCGCCGCCCCGACGTGCCGTACGCAGGGTGGGCCCGACTGCTGGGCCTGCACGGGGTACGGGTGGACCGGCCGGAGTTGGTCGGCGCGGCCTGGGACGAGGCCCTCGCCGCCGACCGCCCCTGCGTACTGGAGGCGGTCGTCGACCCGGCGGTGTCGCTGGCGCCGCCGGAGCCCGCCTTCGCCGACCTGCGAGGCCTGTACGCCGAGGGCGCTCCGGCCCGGAAGGTCCGCGAGCAGGTGGAGGTCACCGCCAACACCGACGATCTCGTTTAGTCACCCTGGACCAGGGCATCAGTAGCGGCCCGACGACGCTGGAGGCCACATGTCCGAGCCCGCCGACCGCCGCTACGGTCCCGCGACCCTGCCGAGGGCACGCGGACCGCTCTCCGCAGCGGTCGTCGAGGCGCTGCGACACCCGGCGCACGACCTGCCGGCCAGCCTCGGCGTCGACCTCGACCCGGCGGACCCGGTCACCGACGAGGACCTGCAGCTGACGCTGTTCCTCTGCTACGAGCTGCACTACCGGGGCTGGCACGGGGTGGACGAGTCGTGGGAGTGGCAGCCGACACTGTTGGCGCTGCGCGCCCGCTGCGAACAGGTCTTCGAGGCGGCCCTGCGCCGGCTGGTCGGTTCGCCCCCGGTGCCCGTCGCCGGGGTGGCGGCCGGCCTGGCCGACCTGGTCGCGGCCGACGACGGCCCGTCACTGGCCGCCACGCTGCAACGCCGGGCGGACCTCACCCAGTTCCGTGAGTTCGTCGCCCACCGCTCCGTCTACCACCTGCGGGAGGCGGACCCGCACAGCTGGGCGCTGCCCCGCCTCGGTGGCCCCGCCAAGGCCGCGCTCGTGGAGATCCAGACCGACGAGTACGGCAACGGTCGGTTGGACCGGATGCACGCCGAGCTGTTCCGGCGCACCCTCGACCGGCTGGGCCTGGACACCAGCTACGGCGCGTACATCGACGCGGCGCCGGCGGTGACGCTTGCGACCAACAACCTGATGTCGTTGTTCGGGCTGCACCGCAGGCTGCGCGGCGCGGTGCTCGGGCACCTGGCCGCGTTCGAGATGACCTCCTCGCTGCCCAACCGTCGCTACGGCAACGGGCTGCGCCGGCTCGGCTTCGACGAGGTGGCCACCCGCTTCTACGACGAGCACGTCGAGGCGGACGCGGTGCACGAGCAAATCGCCGCGCACGACATGTGCGGTGGCCTGGCCAACGCCGAGCCGGCCCTCGCCCCGGACGTGCTCTTCGGCGCGGCAGCCGGGCTCGCGCTGGACCGGCTGTTCGCGGCGCACCTGCTGGACAGGTGGGCGGCCGGCCGCAGCTCACTGCGCGCACCCGCCCCGCCGGCCCTGCCGCCTACCGTCCCGCTCGTCACGTCGGCCACGGTGGTGGCCCCGCCGGCCCCACCCGCACTCGTCTGACCCTCGGCCCTAGTCGCGCCCAGGCGAGTGCCGGCGGGCTGTCTGTCGGTGCTGGGGGTGGGGAGTGTCGGGCCTCGGCGCCTGGTCGGCACTCCCGCGTCGATCATGGAGTTGTGGTGGGTGACAAAAGCCCAGCCCGGCGGCAAAACGGGCACCATAACTCCATGATCGACGCGAGAGGCTGGCCCTGGTTCGCGATCTTCGGGTGGGCTCAGCCTTCGCGGGCGGTGCCCGCGCGGAAGTCGATCGCCTTGTGGGTGCCGTCGCAGAAGGGCTTGAGCGCCGACTTGCCACACCGGCACAGGGCCACCGTGCCCCGCCGCGCGTCGATGCGCTCGCCGCCCGGCGTGACCAACGCGAAGTCGCCACGGACCAGGAGCGGTCCGTCCTCGTACGGGGTGATCGTGGCGGCGGCGGGCTCGCTGGCGTCGTCGGTGCGCATGAACCCGGAAGTGCCCGCCCTGGCCCCGGCGAAACCCGCGCGGCCGAACGCCGGTGATGACCGGGGCACCCCGCTGACCAGCGGAATGTGCCGCCGGGTGGGTGATGCCCCGTTTGAACCTGATCGGGACGGGAAGCCCGGCCGCGTGGTGAGCGAACGAGGCAAGGTGGGGCCGGTGCACAAGGTGCACAAGGGGCTCACGGCCGATGGCGCCGGTCTCGCCGGCGACCGGGTCGTGGCCGCGGGCAGCGCGGCCCGGGTGCTGGTCGCCGCCACCGCCCGGGCCCTGCGGGGGGTGGACTGCGCCGACCTCGGGCACACCGGACCGACGTCGCGGTTCCCCGGCGCCCCCGAGCCGGTACGCCGCGCCGCCGTCACCCGTGCCGCCGGCCGGGTCGCCCTCACCGTGGCCCAGGCCGGCGAGGTCGACGCCGCACGGGTGGCCCGTTGGTTCGTCGACCAGTATCCCCGCCGGCGCTACCCCGGGGTGCTCATCGGCTCTCCGCACGGCGCGGCGGCGCACCTCGCGGTGGCCCTCGGCGTGCCGTGGCTGCCGGCGGGCTTCGAGATGACCCTGCACTGGTCCGACGGCGGGGTGGACCGTCCGGCGGACGCCGTGGAGCACGGGGCGGCACTCGCCGCACGGTTGCTCGCCGGCAACGCCGACCTGCACCTGCGCCAGGTGCACTGCCCGGCCAGCCGTGGCGCGTTGACCGGGGCGACCGTGTCGCTGACCGCCGCGTGGCGGGCCCTACCGGCCGCGTACGGGCAGTTCCTGGCCGACCTGCTGCTGCCGGGTGCGCCGGTGCTGCTGGTCCTCGACGCGCGCACCTGGCCGGTGCTGGAGCGCGGGCCGGGGCACAGCTTCCAGGTCGGCTGCCCGGGCAGCGGGCTGGACCCGGTGGACTTCCACCCGGACAGCCACGCGTTGCGGCAGGTGCTGCGCTCCGTCGGCGGCGACGCCACCCGGTGGGAGCCGCCGGAGGTGTCCGTCCCGTCGGCGTACGCCGAGAACGGCGTCGACCCGGGCTTCGAGCTGGCCGCGCAGGACTGGTCCGCGAAGCGTCGGCACCCGCTGCACCGGGTGTTGGTGCCCGGGCCGGCGGCGCTCAGCGCGGGCGTGGCCGACCTGTACCGGCGGTGGCTGCGGCGCGCCGGCAAGACCGGTGACCGGTTGGTGGTGGAGTGTGGCCGGCTGCTCGACCCGTGGCAGGTGGTGCGGGCGGGGCTGGTGCCGTACTGGTGCGAGAACGCCACCCGCCGCGTCGTCGACGAGGCCGAGTGGTGGCTGGCCGGCAGCGAGGCGTTCAGCTCGGTGGACGTGTTGCCCGAGCCGCCCGGGGTGCGCTCGCCCGCGCTGGCCGGGCTGCCGCAGTGGCTGGCCGTGGCCGGGTTCGGCCGGCGGCGTCGGGCGCTGGACCGCACCACCGCCCGGGGCTACCCGGTCACCTCGGTGCCCACCCGCCGGGCCACCGAGGTCCTGCGCGCCCAGCCGTACGACCTGCCCGCGCCGCCCCCACTCGGGGTCGCCGAGGCCCTCTCCGTGCTGCGCGACAGCGGCGGCCACCAGGGGTTGTTGGTCTCCTGAGACGGAGGACGCCGAAACATCCTCGCGAACCCTGGGTCCCGTGATTGAGTACCTACGGAGCGGGAACATCGCTGGCTGCTACGGCCTGACTGCGCTGCGTAGAAGTGGTGTCGCCCGCTGGCATCCCAGTCACTGACCCACTTTCCGGCCCGGTGCGTGGCTCGACCACGCGCACGACCGGTTTCCCGATCCGGGCGGGGGACCTTCCTGAGGGAGGCGCGGATGTTCGGACAGACGAGCACGACCACGACCACACCACCACCCACGGATCGAGGTCTGGAGGACCTCGACGCAGCGGCGATGGCGTACGCGGCGCGGATCGCCGGGCTGCCGCCGGAGCGGCGGGGGGAGGCTCGGGACGACCTGGTCCGCTTCGCGCTGCCGTTCGCCGGGCGGCTGGCCCGCCGGTACCGGGGGCGGGGGGAGCCACTGGAGGACCTGGAGCAGGTGGCCCGACTGGGGCTTGTCAACGCGGTCGACCGCTATGACCCGGAACGTGGCTCCTTCACCGCGTACGCCGCGATCACCATCGTGGGCGAGATCAAACGGCACTTCCGGGACCGGACCTGGGGCGTACACGTGCCGCGCCGGCTGCGGGACCTGATCCTCGAGGTGGGGCAGGCCACCGCGGCGCTCACCAGCGAGCTGTCCCGGGCGCCGACGGTGGCCGAGCTGTCGGCCCGGCTGGAGACTCCGGAGGAGGAGATCCTCGCCGCGCTGGAGTCGGCGGCCGGCTACAGCCCGGCCTCGCTCAACGCTCCGGTGGGAGGGGAGAGCTCGGCCGAGTTCGGGGATCTGGTCGGCGAGTCGGACAACGCGTTGGAGTCCGTCGACGACCGGGTGACGGTGAGCGGACTGCTGCACCGACTGCCGTGGCGTGAGCGTCGGATCCTCGCGATGCGCTTCTACGGCAACCAGACCCAGGCGGAGATCGCCGCCCGGTTCGGCATCTCGCAGATGCACGTGTCCCGGCTGCTGTCGCGGGCGCTCACCTGGCTGCGTCAGGCGATGCTCGCCGACGCGCCGCCGCCCTGGCAGAACGGGGCCGCCGAACCCGACCCGGGCAAGACCCGGATCTCGGTCAAGCAGAACGGCGACACGGTGGTGGTCGAGGTCGGCGGCGAGATCGACCGCGACGGCGCGGACCAGTTGCGCCGGGCCATGCTGGAGGCGGTCACCGGCCAGCCCAGCGAGGTGGTCGTCGACCTCGTCGGCGCGGGTGGCTTCGACGCCGGGGGGATCGCCGCGCTGATGGCCGGGCGGGACGCGGCGGAGCGGACCGGAGTGCCGCTGCGGCTGACCCGGGTCCAGCCCGCGGTACGCCGCTCGCTCACCGCCGCCGGCCTGGCGCCCACGCGGGACTGACCGCGCCCGAACGGGCGAAGGGCCGACACCCCGCCGGGTGTCGGCCCTTCCACGCGTACCCCTGGTCAGCGCTCTTCGGGGTTGCCGTCGCCGTGCGGATGCCGCCAGCGCTCGTGCGGCTTCGGGGTGTCCTCGGCGTCCTGCGGTGGGTCGCTCTGCTCGAAGCTGGGCCGGCGGACGCCCTCGGGCTCCGGCACGTCCACGGGCCGGGCGCCGGAGCGCGGCGCCGGCTGGTAGTCGGTCGCGTCGCGGGCGCCGTGCGCGCCCTCGGCGGCCGGCGACTCCGGCGCGTGGTGCTCCAACCGCAGTTCCTCGGTGAACTGCTGCGGCGGCTTGGTGGTGCGTTGCGGCAGGTCACGGCCCAGGTCGGCGACGAGCGGACCGTACTTCAGGTCGAAGGCGGGGCGCTCGGAGCGGATCCGGGGCATCCGGTCGAAGTTGCGCAGCGGCGGTGGGCAACTGGTGGCCCACTCCAGGGAGTTGCCGAAGCCCCACGGGTCGTCCACCGTCACCACCGCGCCGTAGCGCCAGGACTTCCAGGCGTTGTAGATGAAGAAGAGGGTGGACAGTCCGAGGATGAACGCGAAGATGCTGGAGATCGTGTTCAGGGTGGTGAAGCCGTCGGTGGGCAGGTAGTCGGCGTACCGGCGCGGCATGCCCTCGTTGCCCAGCCAGTGGTGCACCAGGAAGGTGCCGTGGAAGCCGATGAACATGGTCCAGAAGTGCGCCTTGCCGAGCCGCTCGTCGAGCAGCCGCCCGGTCATCTTGGGCCACCAGAAGTAGTACCCGCCGAAGAGGGCGAAGACCACGGTGCCGAAGACCACGTAGTGGAAGTGCGCCACCACGAAGTAGCTGTCGTGGGTGTGCCAGTCCACCGGCGGGCTGGCCAGCAGGACGCCGGTGAGACCGCCGAGCAGGAAGGTCACCAGGAAGCCGATGGCGAAGAGCATCGGCGTCTCGAAGGTGAGCTGGCCCTTCCACATGGTGCCGATCCAGTTGAAGAACTTCACGCCGGTGGGCACCGCGATCAGGTAGCTCAGGATGCTGAAGAACGGCAGCAGCACCTGGCCGGTGGCGAACATGTGGTGCGCCCAGACCGTCATGGACAGCACGGTGATGGCGATGGTGGCCAGCACGATCCCGGTGTAGCCGAAGAGTGGCTTGCGGGAGAAGACCGGAATGATCTCGGTGATGATGCCGAAGAACGGCAACGCGATGATGTAGACCTCGGGGTGACCGAAGAACCAGAACAGGTGCTGCCAGAGCATCGGGCCGCCGGTGGCCGGGTCGTACACGTGCGCGTTGAGCAACCGGTCGGCGGAGAGCGCCAGCAGCGCGGCGGCCAGCAGCGGGAAGACGAGGATCACCAGCACACTGGTGAAGAGCATGTTCCAGGTGAAGATCGGCATCCGGAACAGGGTCATCCCCGGTGCGCGCAGGGTCAGGATCGTGGTGATCAGGTTGACCGCGCCCAGGATGGTGCCCAGCCCGGAGACCACCAGGCCGAGCACCCACATGTTCGCGCCCACACCGGGGCTGTGGTCCACGTCGCTGAGCGGGCTGTACGCGGTCCAGCCGAAGTCCGCCGAACCCCCGGGGGTGACGAACCCGCCGATCACCATGAGCCCGCCGAACAGGTACAGCCAGTAGGCGAGCGCGTTGAGGCGGGGGAACGACACGTCCGGTGCGCCGATCTGGATCGGCACGATGAAGTTGGCGAACCCGAACGCCGCGGGCGTGGCGAACAGCAGCAGCATCACCGCGCCGTGCGAGGTGAAGAGCTGGTTGTACTGCTCGGAGGAGAGGAACTGCATCCCCGGCCGGGCCAACTCGGCGCGCATCACCATCGCCTGTAGCCCCGCCACCAGGAAGAACCCGAAGGAGGTCAGCAGATACAGCAGGCCGATCTGCTTGTGGTCGGTCGTGGCGAGGAACTTGATCAGGGAGTTGCCGGGGACCGGTGCCCGTACCGCTCCCGGGAAGCCCCCGAAGCGGGCCGGTGCCAGGATCGCCGGACCCCGATCGCGACCGGGTTCCGTGGTTACCCGCTTGGGCATGGCTGCTCACCCCGTCGTGACGGCAGAAAGGACGGGCGTGCCTACCCGACCCTCGCACCATGTAACCAGGCCAGAGCGGTGATTTCGGTCAGAACGCTGGTACCCGGGCGCAAGCGCCCCGAACGCTCAGGTAGCCGGCAGCATCGCCCAGACGGCCTTACCCTGACCCGCCGGCACGCTGCCCCAGCGCTGGGCCAGCTCCCTCACCAGCATCAACCCACGCCCGCCCTCGGCGTGCAGGTCCGCACCGCCCGGCCGGGCCTGCGCGCTGCTGCCGTCCACCACCGCCAGGTGCAGGTACGGGCGGCGCAGCGTCACCGTCACCTGCATCGGGGTGCCGGCGTGGCGCACCACGTTGCCGACCAGCTCACTGAGCACCAACGCGGCCGGGCCGGACGCGTCGGGCAGGTTCCACCGCGCGCACGCGTCGGTGACCAGCTCCCGGGCCCGTCGGCAGGCCTCGGCCACCGGCTCGAACCGGGCCCGCATCCGCAACGCGGACGCCGCGCCGGCCAACCGGGTCGCCTCCGCGCAGTCGGCCGACACCGGCAGCACCCGGCACGTGGTCGACTCGGCCAGCCACCGGGCGGCGACCGGCGACGGGGAACAGAGCAGCACCGGCACGGCCGGCCACTCCTCGGCCCGACGGGCGGTCGCGGCGAAGACGGACAGCGCCAGCCGGTCCTCCACGTTCACACCGGCCATATCGACCACGAGCGCCTCCGGCTGGTCGACGAGCGCGTCGCCGAGCGCCTGGTGCACCGAGCGCATCGTGCCGAGGTGCAGGGGGCCGGTGAGCCGGACGACCGCCACCGGTGCCGTGGTGCGCACCTCGCAGGTGATCCCGCTCGACATCGGCGCCCTCGATTCGCTGCTGGGTCGGGATCTGCCAACTACCCGGGACCGTTCCCCACCAAACCGGACCGAGGGAGGGGGCGGGGCAGCTCACAGACCGTACAAGCGCAGGTCACCGACGGGGTCGGCCGGCAAGCAGCCCCAACGCGACCATGCCGACGCCGAGGCCCAGGTGTAGCCAGCCGTCCGCGTCGTTGACCGGCAGCACGTTCGCGCCGGTGTCGTGGTCCACCGCCAGCCCGTACAGCCAGAGCACCAGGTAGACCGCGCCGCCGCCGATCAGGAACGCCCTTGCTCCGGTCACCGTCCGGGACAGCAGCAGCCCCGCCACCCCGAACGCCAGGTGCACCAGGTTGTGCAGCACCGACACCTGGAAGACACCGAAGAGGTACGCGCCCGAATCATGCCCGGCGAAGCGCAGCGAACCGAACCCGCTGGTGATTCCCGGCACGAAGCCGAGCACGCCGACGAGCAGGAACAGCACCCCCACCGTCGCCGCCGCGCGACGGACCGGCGGTTTGCCGTCGGCCGGGTTCGGTCGGGCCCGCGAGTGCGCCATCGGTCCGACCATCCTCGGCTCCTCGTCGCGCGGCGGGCATGAGCGCTGCGAGCTACCCGCTGTCGTGGTCGACAAACGGGCCGGCCGCCGATCAGGCCGGCAGCAACCTCGGCGCGCTCGCCGACTGCCGGACCCGGTCGTACAGCTCGACGTAGCGCTGGGCCATCACCGCGGGCGTGAAGCGCTGCGCGGCCACCCGCCGGCACTCGTCGGGGTCGAGCAACTCGGCGGCGAGGACGAGGTCGGCCAACTCCTCCTCGTCGGTCGTGAGCAACCCGGTACGGCCGTGCTCGACCAGCTCCGGCAGGCAACCCCGGGCGGTGGCCACCACCGGCGTACCCAGGGCGAGTGACTCGACGACGGCCGTGCCGCCCGGCTCCTCCCAGCGCAGCGGGAACAGCGACGCACGGGCGCTGGCGAGCAGGTCGTCGCGCTCCTGGCCGGCCACCGTGCCGACCCAGCGCACGAGGTCACCGTCGACGTGCGGGGCCACCTCGTCGAGGAAGAACCGCACGTCCGGGTTCTGCCGGGCCTCGTCACCGGCCGCGGCCAGGTCGGCCGGCCGATGGTACGGGCCGACGGGCCCGGCCAGCACCAGCGGAAGACCGACCCGGTGGGCGAGTCGGGCGCCCACGTCCTGCCCCTTGCCCGGGTTGATCCGGCCCAGGATGAGCAGGTGCTCGCCCTTCTCCGGTCGGGGACGCCGGTCGGCGTCGACGGCGAGCGGCGTGGACAGGTGCACGTGCCCCACCGAGTGCTCCCGCAACGCCAGCGGGGCGCGGGCCAACTGCGACGCGGACACACCGTTGACCCGGACCCGGTCGCCGCCGTCCAGACTGCCGTAGAGCGCCGGGTGCTTGGCCAGGTCCCAGTGCAGGGTGTGCAGAGTCGGCGGCCCGGCCGGCCCCATCGCGGCCAGGGTGGCCAACCCGACCGCCTCGACATGATCGTGCACCAGATCGATGTCGTCGCGGGCGTGCAGCTCACGGACCACCTTGGCCAGGTGCGCCTGGGCGATCCCGCAGACCTGGTTGTACGGCCGCTGCAACGCCGCGAACTGCCCGTCGGCGAAGACCGACACCTGCTCGTCCACCGGCAGGGTGCTGCTGCCCACCGAGGCGAGCACCACCCGTACGCCGAGTCGCCGCAGCTCCGGCACCAGCGTGGCGACAACGTTCTCGATGCCGCCGTAGCCGGGCGGTGGCACGGACAGCCACGGGCCGGCGTTCATCAGCACGGTCAGGCTCATCGGGCTCCCTTTCTCGCGCTCACGATGCCGACGGTTCGCGACTGCGGGGCTCGCAGGACCGGCTCACTCCTCGCGCTCACGATGCCGACGGTTCGCGACTGCGGGGCTCGCAGGACCGGCTCACTCCTCGCGCTCATGCAGCAGCCACCCGGCGGCGGGGGAGCCGGTGACGCAGTTCGGCAAGCGGCGGGCGCTCCTCGATCGACACGTCGCTGACCACGATCTCGCGGTCCAGGTTCGGCAGGGTGTCCGAACCGCCGCGACGGAACTGCGTCAGCAACGACTCCGGCGCGAGCCCGGGAGTGGCCCAGCCGCGCCGTTGCAGGCGGGACCAGGCGGTCAACATGATCTGCGCGGACATCCGACCGAGGGCCGCCGTGTCCTGGTGCCGGTGTTTGCGCTCACCGAGGTCGACCTGCGCCAACGCGTCCAGGCCGACAAGGTCGAGCAGGTCGATCATCATGGCCGTCTCCACCCCGTACCCGGAGACGAACGGCACCTGGGCCAGCACGTCGCGGCGGCCCGCGTACTCGCCGGCGAGCGGCTGCACGAAGCCGGCCAGCTCCGGCCAGAAGAGGTTGAGCAGCGGCCGGGCCATCAACTCGGTCACCCGGCCCCCGCCGTCCTGCTCCACGCTCGCGGTGCCCACCAGGGGCCGGTGGTAGAAGCCCTTCACGAAGTCCACCGACGGGTCGGTCAGCAGCGGACCGAGCAGCCCGCTCACGAAGTGCGGGCGGAACTCCCGCAGGTCGGCGTCGATGAACGCCACCACGTCCCCCTCGGCGGCGGCCAGGCCGGCCCAGAGCGCGTCCCCCTTACCGGTGAGCCGGGGCAACCCCCGGGTCATCACGTCCTGGCTGACCACCTCCGCGCCGGCGGCCCGGGCCACCTGCGCCGTCCGGTCCGTCGAGCGCGAATCCACCACGATCAGCTCGTCCACCAGGGCGACCCGGTCCATCAGGTGCTCCCGGATGGTCGACACGATCGCGCCGACGGTGGCCTCCTCGTTGCGCGCGGGCAGCACCACGCTGACCCGGGTCGCTCCCTTGGCCCGCATCAGGCGACGCGTCGGCCAGTCCGCCGCCGTCGTCGTCCGGTACGTGGCCCACGCTTCGACCACCGGTGACACACTCGATGTCGTATCCCGCACGGGCACCCCTCCATTCGTGCGTGGAAAAACCGAAATTGGTTGTTCCCATTCCTCATCACGCGCTAACCGCATTCTCGGCAACAGCTTGATCACAGAGGTGACGACAATGCGTTCCCGGGGGATGAACGTTTGATTGCGCACACCTCAGGGGACTGCTCCCACGCGAGATGAAAAGTCTTCGAAGGGGTGTGGGGATGCAAAAGTGCCGGGTGGGTCTGGTCGGCGCCGGCGGTGTGGCGCAACGCCACGCGCGGGTGCTCGCCGGGTTCGACGACGTGGAGCTGGTGGCGGTCACCGACGTGGCACCGGAGACGGCGTCCGCGCTCGCCGCGCAGCACGGTGGGCGGGCCTGCGCCGACGTCGCCGAGCTGCTCGCCGCCGGTCTGGACGCCGTGTACGTGTGCGTACCACCGTTCGCGCACGGCCCCGCCGAGGAGGCGGTGATCGAGGCAGGGTTACCGATGTTCGTGGAGAAGCCCGTCGCGGTCGACCTGAGCACCGCCGAGCGTATCGGCGACCTCGTCGCCAAGCGTGGGCTGCGCACCGCCGTCGGGCACCACTGGCGCTACCTGAGCGTCCTCGACCAGGCCCGTGACCTGCTCGCCGACCGTCCGGTGCGGATGGTCAGCGGCGCCTGGCTGGACAAGGTGCCCCCGGTGGCGTGGTGGTCGCGGCGGGACCGCTCCGGCGGCCCGGTGGTCGAGCAGGCCGCCCACGTGCTCGACCTGATCCGGGTACTGGCCGGCGAGGTCAGCGAGGTCACCGCGTACGGCAACGGCACACCGCCGCCGGTCGACGGCGCCGACATCGACTCGGTGACCACCGCCGCGCTGCGCTTCGCCGACGGCGCGGTCGGCACGCTCGGCGCCGCCTGCGTCCTCGGCTGGAAGCACCGCGCCGGCCTGGAGGTCCTCGCCGACGGGCTGGCCCTCGCGATCACCGAGGACGGGCTGTCGATCCGCGACGGCGACGGCGAACGCCACGTACCCGCAGACCCGGAGGCCGCCCGGGTGGCGGTGGACCGCGCCTTCGTCGACGCCGTACGCGGCATCGGCGACGACATCCGCGTCCCGTACACCGAGGCCCTCGCCACCCAGCGCCTGGCCCTCGCGGTGGCCGACTCGGCCCGCACCGGCACGACCGTGCGGCTCGCCACCGCGACCGCGCCGACGGTGCTCGCCAGCGGGGTGACCGTCGATGCGTGACAAGGTCGTGGTGGTCACCGGCCCCGGCCGGGTCGAGCTGGTCGAACAGGACGCCGCACCGCTGCGCCCCGGCACGTTCCGGGTCGAGACGCTGTTCAGCGGCGTCTCCGCCGGCACCGAGCTGAGCTACGTCAAGGGCACCAACCCCTACCTCAACGTCACCTGGAACGCCGACCTGGGCCTGTTCCAGCCGGGCCCGGCGAGCACCCCGTACCCGGTGACCCGACTCGGCTACATGCAGGTCGGCCGGGTGGTGCAGAGCGAGACTCCGGCCGTCGCGGTGGGCACGGTCGGCGCGATGACGTACGGGCACCGCACCGGCTGGCTGGCCGACCCGGTCGCCGAGCGGTTCGTGGCGCTGCCCGACGACCTGGATCCGCTGCTCGGCGTCTACGTGGCGCACATGGGCCCGATCTGCGCCAATGGTCTGCTGCACGCCGCCGCCGACCTGCACGGTACCGACGTCCGCGCGCTCGGCGACGGGGTCCGCGGCCGGCGGGTCGCCGTCGTCGGCGCGGGCGTCGTGGCGCTGCTGACGGCGTTGTTCGCCCGGCGTAGCGGCGCGGCGTCGGTCGTGGTGCTCGACCCCACCCCGCAGCGCCGCCAGGTCGCCGAGGCGCTCGGCCTGGAAACACTCGACCCGGGCGCGGACGACCCGGCGGCCGTGCTGAAGACCCGCTGGGCGCACACCGCCGGCGACCGGGGCGCCGACGTGGTGTTCCAGTGCCGGGGGCAGGCGTGGGCGTTGCACCTCGCCCTGCGGCTGTTGCGCCCCCAGGGCACAGTCATCGACCTCGCCTTCTACCAGGGCGGCGCGGACGCGGTCCGCCTCGGTGAGGAGTTCCACCACAACGGGCTGTCGCTGCGCTGCGCCCAGATCGGCCGGGTACCGCGCGGTCTCGCGCCCACCTGGGACCGCGAACGGCTCTCCGCCGAGACCGTCGACCTGCTCCGTGCGTACGGCGACGCGATCCGCAAGCACCTCGTCTCGGCGGTGGTGCCGTTCGACGAGGCCCCCGCCCTGCTCACCGACCTGGCCGACCGTCGCCGCCAGGAGCTTCAGGTGGTACTCGCCGCCTGACCCGCCGTCCCCGCGTGCCAGGGCCGACTACCGTTCCCGGCATGAGCACCCTGCGGGACCGGCCGACCCCCGGCGACACCTCGACCGGCCGACCGGACGGCGACAGTCCCGGGGGCCGCCCGGTCGGCCTGGCCGCGCTGCTGCCGTACCTGCGGGAGCACCGCGGCACCCTGGTCGTGGTGGGCGCGCTGTCGCTTGCCGGCGCGGCGGCGTCGCTGGCGCAGCCGCTGCTCACCCGGTCGGTGCTCGACCGGATCGGCGCGCAGCAGTCGGTGGCCGGGCTGGTGGCGGTGCTGGTGGTCCTCGTGCTGATCGCCGCGGCGATCAGCGGGCTGCGCGACTACCTGCTGCAACGCACCGCCGAGGGGTTGGTGTTGGGCACCCGCCGCCGGCTCGCCGGTCACCTGCTGCGGCTACCCATCGCCGAGTACGACAGTCGACGCACCGGCGACCTGCTCTCCCGGGTCGGCTCGGACACCACGCTGCTGCGGGCGGTCGTCACCTCCGGGCTCTTCGAGACGGTCACCGGGGCGGTGACGGTGGTCGGCGCCGGCACGGCCATGGTGCTGCTCGACCCGCTGCTCTTCGGCGTCACCCTGCTCGGCGTGGCGCTCGGGCTCGGCTTCGCGCTCACCTTCGTCCGCCGGGTGCGGGCGCTGGCCCGCGCCGCCCAGGAGCGGATCGGCGAGATGACCTCGGCCGTGGAGCGGTCCATCTCGGCGGCCCGGACCATCCGGGCCAGCCGTGCCGAGGCGCGGGAGACGCAGACCGTCACCGGCAGCGCTCGGGAGGCGTACGCGGCGGGGCTGCGGGTGGCCCGGGTGCAGGCGGTGGTCGGCCCGATCGGCTCGGTCACCGTGCAGGGCGCGTTCCTGCTGGTGCTCGGCATCGGCGGGGCGCGGGTCGCGGCTGGGGCGATCTCCGTCGGCGACCTGGTCGCGTTCGTCATGTACCTGTTCCTCCTGGCGCTGCCGCTGGGCCAGGTGCTGCGGGCGTACACCCAGTTGCAGTCCGGTCTGGGGGCCCTCCAGCGGATCGAGGAGATCCTCGCCGTACCCGCGGAGGGCGCGGACGACCGGCCGGCGTCCACCGCCACGACGGCGACCCCGCGTCGCCCGACCCCGATGATCGAGTTCGACCGGGTGGGCTTCGGCTACCCGGGCGGCGAGCCGGTGCTGCACGAGGTCAGCTTCGCGGTCCCGGCCGGCACCCGGACCGCCCTGGTCGGTCCCTCCGGCGCCGGGAAGTCCACTCTGCTGGCCCTGGTCGAGCGTTTCTACGAGGTGGGCGCCGGCGCGGTCCGACTCGACGGCACCGACGTACGGGACCTGCCCCGCGACGCGCTGCGAGCCCGGCTCGGCTACGTCGAGCAGGAGGCCCCCGTGCTCGCCGGCACGCTGCGGGAGAACCTGCTGATCACCACCCCGGACGCCACCGACGACCGGCTGCGCGAGGTCCTCGACGAGGTCAACCTCGGCCACCTGCCGCAGCGCACCGCGCAGGGCCTCGACGTGCAGGTGGGGGAGGGCGGCGTCCTGCTCTCCGGCGGTGAACGCCAGCGACTGGCCATCGCCCGCGCGCTGCTCGCCGGCCCGCCGGTGCTGCTGCTCGACGAACCGACGAGTAACCTGGACTCCCGCAACGAGGTGGCGCTGCGTCGCGCCATCGACGCGGTGGCCGTCCGCCGGACGCTGTTGATCGTGGCGCACCGGCTCGCCACCGTGGTCGACGCCGACCAGATCGTCGTCCTCGACGGTGGCCGGGTGGTGGCCGTGGGCACCCACGCCGAACTGACCGCCACCGACCCGCTCTACCGCGAACTCGCCAGTCACCAACTGCTGGTCGGCTGACCGATGCTCGATCGCGGCGAACTTGCCGGGCGACCGGGCCGCGCACGCCGGCCAGAATCGCGTACCGTTGCCGCTCATGGGTGTGTCGCAACGGTTCAAGAGCAAGTTCCGGCGGTTCCTCCAGCGCCCCGGCTCGACCGTGGATCTTGCTCCGCTGGAGAAGCTGCTCCCGGCCATCGAGGCGCGCGAGGCTGACCTCGCCGCACTCGACGACGCCGAGCTGACCGAGGCCGCAGGCGCCGCCGCCGGTTACGAGGAGATCTGCGCCGTCGGCCGCGAGGCCGCCCGCCGCGGCCTCGACCAGCGGCCGTACGACGTGCAGCTGCTCGGCGCGATGTCGCTGCTCTCCGGCAAGGTCGCCGAGATGGCCACCGGTGAGGGCAAGACACTTACCGCCACGATCGCCGCGTACGGGCACGTCCGTCTCGGCAACGGCCCGGTGCACGTGCTCACCATCAACGACTACCTGGCCCGCCGTGACGCCCAGTGGATGGAGCCGGTCTACACCCTGCTCGGCCTCACCGTCGGCTGGGTCAACGAGGCCTCCAGCCCGCAGGAGCGGCGCGACGCGTACGCCTGCGACGTCACCTACGTCTCGGTCAGCGAGGCGGGCTTCGACTACCTGCGCGACCAGCTGGTCACCGACGTGGAAGACCGGGTGCAACCCGCGCTGAGCACCGCCATCGTCGACGAGGCCGACTCGATCATGATCGACGAGGCCCGGGTGCCGATGGTCCTGGCCGGCGCGGTGCCGGGCGAGCAGGACCCGGTGCACGCCGCCGCCGGGCTGGTCCGTGGCCTGCGCAAGGGCAAGCACTACACGGTCGCGGAGGACGGGCGCAGCGTGGCGTTCACCTCCGCCGGCCTGGCAGCCATCGAGTCCAAGCTCGGCATCGACCTGTACGACGAGGAGCACGTCGAGCAGCTCTCCGCGGTCAACGTGGCGCTGCACGCGCACGCCCTGCTGCACCGTGACGTGGACTACATCGTCCGGGACGGCACCGTCGAGCTTGTCGACGAGATGCGCGGCCGGGTGGCCCAGCGCCGCCGCTGGCCGGACGGTCTCCAGGCCGCCGTCGAGGCCAAGGAGGGGCTGGACGCCACCGCCGAGGGCGAGGTGCTCGGCACCATCGCCATGCAGGCGTACATCGCGCTCTACCCGAAGGTGTGCGGGATGACCGCCACCGCGGTGCTCGTCGGCGACCAGCTGCGGGAGTTCTTCAGCCTCGAGGTCGCGGTGATCCCGCCGAACACCCCGTGCATCCGCGAGGACGAGCCGGACCGCATCTACGCCACCCGAGCGGAGAAGGACGAGGCGCTCGTCGACGAGATCCAGCGCGCGCACGCCAAGGGGCGGCCGGTGCTGGTCGGCACCCTGGACGTCAAGGAGTCCGAGGGGCTGGCCGCCGGGCTGAACGCCGCCGGGGTGCCCTGCGTCGTGCTGAACGCCAAGAACGACGACGAGGAGGCGGCGATCATCGCCGAGGCCGGCGCGTACGGCGCGGTCACCGTCTCCACCCAGATGGCCGGCCGGGGTGTCGACATCCGGCTGGGCGGCAGCGACCAGAGCGACCAGGAGCGGGTCGCCGAGCTGGGCGGGCTCTACGTGATCGGCAGCGGCCGGCACGACAGCCGCCGGGTGGACGACCAACTGCGCGGTCGGGCCGGCCGGCAGGGCGACCCGGGCGGCTCGGTCTTCTTCGTCAGCCTGGAGGACGACCTCGTCGTCCGGCACGCCGCCGACTCGGTGCCGGCCTCGCCCCGGATGAACGCCGACGGCCTGGTCACCGACGATCAGGTCGACTACGCGGTGGAGCACGCCCAGCGGGTCGCCGAGGGCGTCAACCACGAGATCCACCGCAACACCTGGCGCTACAGCGTGGTCATCGAGCAGCAGCGCAAGGCCCTCGCCGCACGGCGGGAGCGGCTGCTGACAAGTGACGTGGCAGCGGTGATGCTGCTCGAGAAGGAGCCCGAGAAGGCCGGCGAGATGGACGAGGACCTGCTCGCCCGCGCCGCCCGGTCGATCGCGCTCTACCACCTGGACCGGCTCTGGGCCGAGCACCTGGCCGAGCTGTCCGAGGTCCGCGAGGGCGTGCACCTGCGTGCGCTGGGCCGGCTCGACCCGCTCGACGAGTTCCACCGGGCCGCGGTGCCGGCGTTCAACGACCTGATTCCGGAGATCGAGGCCCGCACCATCGCCACCTTCAACGAGACCGAATTCGATGAGGATTGGCAGCCCGACGACGGTACTCTGGTCCGGCCCACCGCCACCTGGACGTACCTGGTGCACGACAACCCGTTCGGTTCCGAGCTCGACCGTCTGATCGCGTCGATCGGGCGGCGACTGAGCGGCGCCGCCCGCTGACGTACCGCCCGTCGGGGTCCCGGCCGCGCCTTCGCGGGCGACCGGGGCCCCGATTTACGCCGTTTCGACCCAGGTTTCGCAGGGTAGTAGGGCTGGTCGGTCAAGTCGGGAGAGAGCAGACGATGACACAGGTGACAATCCTTGCCGAGCAGGTGCGCGACGGCACGGGGGCTGCGAACAGGTGAACCTCGACACGCAGGAACCAGCGGTGCAGACCCTCGGCGTCCTGGAAACAGCCGCGCTGTTGCGGGAGCTGACCGCCGGGCTGATCGCCTTGACCGACTTCGATCAGGCGCTACTGGCCCTGGTCCGGGTCACCCGGGACGCCGTCGTCGGGGTGCGGTGGTGCGGGTTCACCGCCCTGCGCGCCGGTGAGCCGGCCGGGGTGGCCGCCTCCGACGAGGGACTGGCCGGGCTGGACGACCTGCGACACGGGCCGGACTCGCCGGCGATGAGCGCGATCCGCCGCCGCGAGATGATCCTCGCCGCCGACCTGGCCGGTGAGCCCCGCTGGCCGGCCTGGACGCCGCGCGCCCGCGACCTCGGCGTACGCGGTGTGATCTCCGCGCCGGTCGACATCGACGATCAGGTGATCGGCGCGATCAACCTGTACGCCGCCGCGCCGGACCTGTTGACCCCGCAACACCAGTTGACCGCGATGCTGCTCGCCGAACACGCCGGCCTGCTGCTCGCCGCCGTCCGCGACCGGAGCCGGCAGCTCGCCGTCGCCGGCGAACGGGACGCCTCGCTCCTGCACGACGGGGTGGTGGGCCAGGCCGTCGGCGTGATCATGACCCAGCGAGGTTGCGCACCGGCCGAGGCCCTCGACGTGCTGCGGACCGCCGCCGCGTCGTTGGACATCCCGCTCCGCGAGGTGGCCGAGCGACTGGTCCGGACCGTCTCCCGCCAGCGCGACAACTGACCACCCCGCCTCCGCGTCCGCGCGGTGCGCCGTGTCCGCGCGGCCTCCGTTTCGCGCGGCCTCCGTTTCGCGCGGCCTCCGTGTTCGCGCGGCCTCCGTGTTCGCGCGGCCTCCGTGTTCGCGCGGTCTCCGTGTTCGCGCGGTGCGCCTGCGGTGATCGACTCGCGTTTCGTGAAAGCGGGGTATCCGGGCCAGTGGGACGGCCCGGTTTCCTGAAAGCCGAGTGGATCAGTCCGGATGGCGGGGTGTCCCGGCCGCCTGGATGGCGCGGTTACCTGAAACGCGAGTGGATCAGGGCGGGTGGTGTCCGTTCGTCCGGCCAGCGGCGAGTCGGGCGGCACTGTTTCGCCTTGAGCGGCCTCGGGTAGCACTCTGGTCAGGTGAGCTGCGCCGACCCGGGGGAGGACCGATGCAGAGCCGGCTGAGGGTGCAGGGGCACCCGATCCAACCGATGCTTGTGACGTTCCCACTCGGGCTCTTCGTCAGCGCCACCGTCTTCGACCTCACCGACGTCATCGGCGGGCCTGCGTTCCTCGGCGAGGTCGGCTACTGGACCGGCGTCGCCGCCCTGGTCGCCGCCGCACTGACCGCCGTGGCCGGGATGGTCGACCTGTGGGACGTGCCGGTTGACCGCACCCGGCGTACCGCTGTCGCCTTCAACCTGGTGAACGCGGTGATGGCCGCGATGTTCCTGCTCACCTGCCTGGTCCGGTCGCACTCTCCGCAACGCGGGGCGTCGGTCGCGATGCTGGTGACCGAGCTGGTCGCGCTGGCCGTCGGCGGGGTCGGCGTGCACCTGGGCGCCCGGCTGATGCGTCAGTTCGACAATGCTCGCGCCGAGACCGGCGGGCTGGACGCGCTCGCCGGCTCCACCGGCGAGATCGCCCGCCCCTGACCGGCCCTGCTCGGCCTACCATCCTCGGATGACCTCCTCTCTGGACACGCTTCCGAAGATCGGTGCGCCCGCCACCCGAGCCCTGAACGGCGCCGGTTACACCGCGCTGCGTCAGCTCGCCGGCGTCCCCCGGGCGGACCTGGCCAAGCTGCACGGCATGGGCCCGAGGGCGCTCGGAATCCTCCAGGCCGCCCTCGAGGAGCACGACCTCGGCCTCGGCTGAGATCGTCGCGGGCACCCTGACGGGGCGGCGGCAAATCGGTTGCCGGTCGGGTGGTCCGGCCGCGAGGCTGACCGCCATGACCGCTGACCGTGACGCCGAGGACCTGATCGCGGAGGCCGCCGCCGCACCCGTCGATGGTTGGGGCTTCGGCTGGCTCGCCGGCCGGGCCAGCGAGGAGCGTCCACCCTGGGGGTACGCCCGGCTCGTCGCCGACCGGATGGCACACGCCCACGCGGCACTGGACGTGGACACCGGAGGCGGGGAGGTGCTCGCCGAGGTGCCGCGTCCACCGAAGCTGCTGACCGCCACCGAGGCGTGGCCGCCGAACATCGAGGTCGCCCGACGGACCCTCCGTCGGGTAGGCGCATCGGTGGTGGCGGTCGCACCGGACGGGCCGCTGCCGTTCCGCGACGCCTCGTTCGACCTGGTGGTCAGTCGGCACCCGGTGCGTACCGACTGGGTGCAGACGGCGCGGGTGCTACGGCCCGGCGGGACGTTCCTCTCGCAGCAGATCGGGGCGGGCACCATGCGGGAGCTGAGCGAGGCGATTCTCGGACCGTTGCCGCCGCCCACCCAGCGGCACCCCGAGCACGCAGCAGCCGCCGCCGAAGCCGCCGGCCTGCGGGTGGTCGACCTGCGTCGGGCCACCCTGCGGGCGACCTTCGCCGACATCGGCGCGGTGGTCTGGTTCCTGCGCAAGGTGGTCTGGACGGTGCCCGGCTTCACGGTCGAGAGCTACCGTGCACCACTGCACGCCCTCCACCGCCGCATTGCCAAAGAGGGCCCCTTCGTGACCCACGCCCAACGCTTCCTCATCGAAACCACCCGCCCCTGACCCCGGGGGGCATGCGCCGATCTTGCACTTTCCGTCGCCGCAAAAGCGACCTAATAGGTCATACCAACCACCGAAACTGCAAGATCGACGAGAGGGGGAGCGGGAGCGGGAGCGGGAGCGGGGCGGGGGCGCGGGGGCGGGGGCTAGAGGGGTTAGTGGGGGTGGGTTTGGTGGTGGGTTGCTAGGACGTCGGCGCCGAAGTCGCTTGCGGGGCGGCGTAGCACGGTGTGCGCGTGGTTGCCGTCGGCGCTGGTGTTGTCGTACTCGATCAGCAGGTCGTCGCTCTGCACCCGGTAGTAGTGCCGTCGCCCGGGGTGGGTCGGGCCGGCCCAGGCGAAGTGCAGCTCGCCGCCGTCGATGCGTCTCGCCTCGCGGATGGCCAGCTCGGGCGGCAGCCGGTCGAGGTAGAGGGCGACCACCTGGTCGAGCAGCGCGCGGCCGGTCGGGCCCAGTTGCGCCGCCGGTACGCCGAGTGGCTCCAGCGGGGCGTCGACCTGCCCACGGGTGGCGCTGATGATGTCTGCCGGCGCCTCGTCGGCGATGATCGCGGCGGCCCGTTCGGCCGGGCCCAGCGTGTCGAGTAGGGCGCGGGCCAGGTCCTCCTCGACGCCGAGTGGGCGCGAGACAGGTCGACCGGCGTAGCGGACCGCGGCCGGGTTGGCGCCGAAGAAGATCGGCGCGGGGGAGACCTGGCCGTCCACCACCGTCATACTCACCGACAGGTGGTGCCCTTCGATCCGCCACGCCCAGCGGTCGTCGCGCCCGGGGTCGCCGAACACGGCCACCCAGTAGTCGGCGCTGTGCCGCCCGCGCTGCCAGCCCTCGGCCCGGTCCAACACCTCCTCCAGCGAGATGATCGCCATCGCCTGGGCGTACGCCGGGGGGCTGAGCGCGGTGGCCAGCAGCCGGTGCGCGGCCTTGCGGGCGGTGACGTCGAGCTCGGCGAGGCAGACGCCCGGTCGGGGTCGGGGGCGGTACTCCAGCCAGCGTCGGGCGGCCTCGTCGTCGAAGGAGTGCACGGCATTCGCGCGGGCGGCGGGGTCGAGCGCGGTCAGCAGCGCGGTGCCGGCGGCCCGCATCTGTTCCGGCAGAGGATCTTCCACCGACCCTGTATACCGGCCGGCCCGCGTCGGTGTTAGCCGACGCGCAGCAGCTGCGTCATCTCCGGCAGGTCGAAGAACTGGGCGGTCTCGACGGCCGACGGGTTGCCGTGTGCCGGGTCCGCGCCGGCGGCCAGGAGCGCGCGGACCGCTTCGGTGCTGCTGCGGAAGACCGCAGCGGCCAACGCGGTCTGGCCCCGGTCGTTGGCCCGGGCGTGGTCGGCGCCGCGGTCGAGCAGGGCGGCCACCGTGTCCGGGCGGGCGTGGTACGCGGCCAGGATGAGCAGCGTGTCGCCCTTGTCGTTGGTGAGGTTGACCGGCAGGCCGGCGTCGAGCTGGGCCGCCAGCTCCTCGGTGGAGCCGGCGCGGGCCAGGTCGAACATCCGGTGCGCGAACGCCAGCGTCTCGGCGTCGAGGTCCTCGGTCACCGGTCCAGGCTAGCCGTGGCGGGCCGGCGGTGCCGCGCTCGTCGACCCGGAACGGCTGACCCGCGTCCCAACAGACGGAATTACCTACTAAACCTATAGGCTTTGCCGTCTAGAGTACGAGAGCACCCCGCCGAACGACCCGCGAGGAACCGCCATGACGCACCACCGTCCGGAGCCCGACCTGCTCACCGTTGCCGCCGGGTGGGCCGACCCGGCCGGCTGGCCGGTCGCGCTGCGCTTCGATCCCGCCGAGCGCTGGTACGCCCGCCTCGCCGTCACCGACGAGCACGAGGTGTGGGCGTTGAGCTGGCTGCCCGGGCAGGGCACCGACCTGCACGACCACGGCGGCTCCTCCGGCGCGTTCCGGGTCGTCAGCGGCGCGCTCACCGAGGAGACGGTCAGCGCCGGCCGGCTGCGCCCCCGACTGCTGCCCGCCGGTGTGGGCCGCCGCTTCGGCCCCCGGCACGTGCACCAGGTGACCAACCGGGGTACGGACCCGGCGGTCAGCGTGCACGTCTACCGGCCGGCGCTGCTGCGGATGACCCGCTACCACCTCGTGGACGGCCGGCTGCGGGTCGCCGAGGTCGCTGAGGCCGGCCGGTCCTGGTAGTCGCGCGTACCGAGATCCCCTGTCACCGGAAGGAACCCGAGATGCAGATAACCGCCGAGCACTGTCCCACCCCCGTGCCGCCACCGGGCTCCCGGGGCATCGACGAGATCCTGGCCGCCGCGCGGGCCCGGCTGCGCCGGTTGGAGCCGGAGCGGGCGCACCTGGCGTACCGGACCGGGGCGCTGCTCGTCGACATCCGCCCGGCCGCGCAGCGGGCCGCGCACGGCGTGGTGCCGGGCTCGCTCATCGTCGAGCGCAACGTGCTGGAGTGGCGCTTCGACCCACGCTGCCCGGCCCGGCTGCCGCAGGCCGTCGACTACGACGTGCCGGTGATGATCCTCTGCCAGGAGGGCTACACCTCGTCGTTGGCCGCCGCCGCGTTGCAGGACGTCGGCCTGCACCGGGCCACCGATGTGGTCGGTGGCTTCGCGGCCTGGCGCATCGCCGGCCTGCCCGCCCTCGGCCCGACCCCACTACACCATCCCTCACCCCTCGCGTCCCCGGTCAACGCCGGCTGGGCGCGCCGCTGACCGTCACGCCACACCCGGCGTGGCGGGCGTACCGCCACTCAGGAGGCACCATGTCCGTCGTCGCCATCCCCACGCGCCGCCACCCGGGGGTGCGCCCGGCGCGTCCGCGTACCGGCCCGACCCTGACCATCACCCTCGACCTCGCCCCGGGGCCGCTGAGCCCCCGGCTGGCCCGGCTGGTGCAGCTGCTCGGCGAACTGGCCGAGTCGGGGGAGGGTCAGTTGCGCGCCGTGGAGGAGACCCCGTCGGGGCCGCGCCCGGCCCCGCTCCCCGCCACCGCCGAGCCGTCCGCCCCGGCGGATCACGTCCGCATCCTGGCGGGCTCGCGGATGGTGCGCCAGGGCGACCGGGTCATCGCGCTGACCCGCATCGAGTACGAGCTGCTGCTGTTCCTGGCCGAGCGGCCCCGTCGGGTCTTCACGCGACTGCAACTGCTCTCCAGCGTCTGGGGCTACGAGCACGCGGTGGCCCGGACGGTGGACGTGCACGTTCGCCGGCTGCGCGCCAAGCTGGCCGACTCGGAGGTGGTCACCACCGTCTACGGGGTCGGTTACCGGCTTGCCGACGAGGCCTCGATCAGCGTGGATCACAGCAGCTGAGCGCTGGTCCGGCGGCGATGTGACCGGCCTGGTGACCGGTCGGGGACCCCCGTACCGGGGCATCTCGACGACTCTGCTGTAATCATCAGGCCTCGTACGCAGAGCGAGCATCTGGCTCCGATGTGTTCGTCAATTGTCACATTCATGCAACGCAGCCGCCTCTTGACCCTCGCCCAGGCGCCGGGAAGCATCGATGAAGCGGCGTCCCGGGCCGTGGGGAGATACCCGGACCAGCCCAAGGAGGACCATGTCGGTCAGCCCCGCCTCGTCGCGCGCCGGATGGCATACGTCCCAACCCGCGGTGCCCGGTCGACCTCCCGGCGGCCAGCGACGCCCGGCGAACACCGCCGCGCCCGTGCTCACCGTGACGCTGTCCATCCCGCTGGCCTGTGAGGAGTCGCTGACCCCGGCGGCGCGTCGGCTGTTGGAGGCCGCTCGCGAGATGCTGGAGCGGGGCGAAGGTGTGATCATCGGGTCGGTCCCGACCGAACGCCGGCCCGACCCGGCGCCCGCCAGTCGGTCACCGGCGCGCCCGATCAGCTCGACCATCCCGGCCCTGCACATCCTCGCCTCGTCGCGGTCGGTGCTGCGCGACGAGGAGCCGTTGCCGCTGACCAGGCTGGAGTTCGACCTGCTGCTGCACCTGGTCGCGCACCCGCGCCGGGTGTTCACCCGGCTGCAACTGCTCAACGCCGTCTGGGGCTACGAACACGCCGGCGTGCGCACCGTCGACGTGCACGTGCGCCGGTTGCGCGGCAAGGTCGGCGTGGACGTCCCGCTCGTCACCACCGTCTACGGGGTGGGCTACCGGCTTGCCGACGACGCCCGGGTCACCATCGACCGCACCGGCTGACCGCCGGCGCCGGCCCGCCCGGCCCGGGGCAGGATGGGTCAGGTGCGCATCCGTCCCATCTCGCCCGACCTGCTCGTCACCGAGCTGACCGGCCGGCTGGCCGACGCGGCGACCCAGGCCGCGACGTCCACCACCGGGCCCGCCCGGCTGCGGGTGGCGCTGGACGGCGCCCCGGCTGCCGGTGCCGACGAACTGGCCGCCGCGCTCGTCGACCCGCTGCGCGCCCAGGGTCGCCCGGTGCTGCACGTCCGCAGCACCGACTTCCTCCGCCCCGCGTCGCTGCGCTACGAGCTGGGCCGCACCAACCCGGACTCCTTCTACGAGGCCTGGGTCGACGATGCCGGGCTACGCCGGGAGGTACTCGACCCGGCCGGTCCGGGCGGCACCGGCCGGCTCCTCCCGTCGCTCTGGGACGCCGACGCCGACCGGGCCAGCCGCGCCCGCTACGTCGACCTCGCACCCGGCGGCGTCGTCCTGGTCAGCGGCTCACTGCTGCTCGGCGGCGGCCTGCCCTTCGACGTCACCGTCCACCTGGAGCTGTCCCCGGCGGCGCTGCGCCGCCGGACCGCCCCCGCCCACCAGTGGGCGTTGCCGGCCTTCGACAGGTACGCCGAGGAGGTCGTCCCGGCGAGCTTCGCCGACGTGGTGGTACGCGTCGACGACCCCCGTCGACCAGCGCTCGTGGAGCCCGGCGAAAACGGCTGAGAACACCCGAGAAATTGTCGGTTTGCATCGCTGATCCGGCGGGTACTCGCCCGGCTCACAGAGCGCGGGTGATCGCCCGCGTACCGAACGCGACCGTGACCGGGGCTCCGCGCCGCCGGCACCCGGTTCACCGTGAGCCACAGGCTTAGGAAAGGCAGGCAGCGATGCTCGTCCACGACACGGTCGGTACGACCCGGTCCCAGACGGAGATCGACCAGATCCGTCAGTCGCTCCAGGCGCGCTACGACGAGCTGACCACGGAGTACGACCAGGCGCTGCTGCAGAGCCAGGTGCTGCGGCTGGTCGAGGTCGGCGACACGGCCGGCGACGACCAGGCCGACAGCGGCACCAAGACGGCCGAGCGGGACACCGCCCAGTCGCTGCTGCGCACCATCCTCGACCGCCGCGCCCAGTACGAGCACGCCCTCGGCCGGCTCGAGGAGGGCACCTACGGCTGGTGCGAGGGCTGCTCGGCGGCGATCCCGGTGGAGCGGTTGGAGATCTTCCCGTCCGCCACCACCTGCGTGACGTGCAAGCAGACCCGCGAGCGGCGGGCGGCCTGAGCCACCCCAGCGGTTGCCGGTCGGTCCCGGGCGCGATGGACTTCACCCATGGGTGACATCCTGGTGGGCACCGCGTCCTGGACCGACCGCACACTGCTGGACTCGGGGTGGTACCCGCAGACCGCGGACACCCCGGAGAAGCGGCTGGTCTACTACGCCCGGCAGTTTCCGCTCGTCGAGGTGGACGCCACCTACTACTCGCCGCCCGCCGAGGCGACCGCGCGGCTGTGGGCCGAGCGCACCCCGGCCGGCTTCACCTTCAACGTCAAGGCGTTCAGCCTGCTGACCGGGCACCCCACCCGGGTCAGCGCGCTCTACAAGGACCTGCGCCCGGAGACCGACAAGAAGAACGTCTACCCCGACGACCTGCCCGCACAGGCGTACGAGGAGGTGTGGACGCGCTTCCTGTCCGCCCTGGACCCGCTTGTCGAGGCCGGCAAGCTGGGCGCGCTGCTGTTCCAGTTCCCGCCCTGGTTCACCATCAAGCGGGCCAACAAGCAGTACCTGCTGGAGGTGGCGAAGCGCTGCGCGCCACTACGCCCGGTCTACGAGTTCCGGCACGCCTCCTGGTTCGACGGCGACAACGCCGACGAGACCCTCGCCTTCCTGCGCGAGCACACACTGCCGTACGTCTGCGTGGACATGCCCCAGGGCCACCGCTCGTCGCTGCCCCCGGTGCTGGCCGCCACCGCGGACCTCGCGGTCATGCGTTTCCACGGGCACAGCGACAAGTGGACGAGCAAGGACATCCACGAGAAGTTCGGCTACCACTACTCCAAGCGGGAGTTGGCCGACTGGGCGCCGAAGCTGCGCGAACTGGCCGACCAGGCCGGCCAGACCCACGTGCTCATGAACAACTGCTACCGGGACTACGCCCAGACCAACGCCACGACCCTCGCCGGGCTGCTCGGCACGGACTGACCGGCTCACCCGATCGGGGTGGTGCCCCCTCACCCCATCCGTGGGGAGGGTGGACGCGGTGGGTACGGCCGCCTGCGTGGACGGCCGACGCCGGAGACGACACGGAGGTGACGGGGATGACGGTTCGAGTGGTGACGGATCGACGGCGCGGTGCCGTCCTGCACGTGGTCGGCACGGCCGACAACGCCCGGCGCGCCCCGCAGCGCAGCCCGGTGCGGGCCCGCCGTGGCCCGGTGGGGCCGCCGCGCCGCGCGGACGACCGGCGGTGGGACAGCACGGAACGGGGGTCGACCGATGGCTGACGCGATGATCTCGGCGTTCGAGTCCTCGCTGGACAAGACGAACCTCATCCTCAAGGACATCGAGGACGCGTACGGGTGGCCGAAGGAACGGCGCAACCAGTCGTACGCGGCCCTGCGCACGGTGCTGCACCTGCTGCGCGACCGACTGCCGGTGGACGAGAGCGTGGAGTTCGCCCAACAGTTGCCGGTGCTGGTACGGGGGATCTACTTCGACGGCTGGGTCCCGTCCGACGTGCCGATCAAGCTCAACCGCGACGACTTCCTCTACGAGGTACGGCAGGGCTTCCCGTACGACGCGGAGGGTGGCGCGGAGCGGGTGACGCAGGTCGTGCTGGACACGCTGCGCCGCCATGTCACCCAGGGCGAGTGGCAGGACGTGAAGCAGACCATGCCCAAGGATCTCGCCACGATGATGCCGTGACCGCCCGACATCGTGGGCCCGCCCGACGCCGCGTCGGGCGGGCTCAGTCGTCGCCAGCCTCGGCGACGGTGGGCACCCGCGACACCCGGTGCCCGGCGCGGCGGGCCAGCGCGGCGAACGCGACGGCGTCCACGACAGCGGCGCCGCCCGGATCGTTGTTGAAGTAGACGTACGTCGGCTCGTCCGCGCCGAACGCGTCGGCGAGTCGGCCCACCCAGGATCGCAGCGCGGCGCGACCGTAACGGGGCCACGGCCGGGCCCGCCCCTCGTGCAGCCGGAGGTAGGCGAAGTCGGTGGTGCGCCAGCGGGGCGCGACCGGGCGGCCCAGCCGGTCCGCCCAGACCAGTGCGGCGCGACGTCGTTCCAGCACCGACCGGGTGGCGTCGGTCCACCAGGAGGGGTGCCGGGGCTCGACGGCTACCCGCACCTCCGCCGGGAACAGCCGCAGCGTCGCGTCCAGCGCCTCGACGTACGCTCGCAGGTTCGGTGGGAGTTGCAGCAGCACCGGGCCGAGCCGGTCACCGAGCGCGGTGGCGCGGCCGAGGAACCGGGCCACCGGCTCTGCCGGCTCGCGTAGCCGCTTGATGTGGGTGAGGTAGCGGCTCATCTTCACCGCCACGCAGAAGTCCGCCGGGGTCCGGGCCCGCCAGGCGGCGAAGGTGTCCCGCTCGGGCAGCCGGTAGAAGGCGTTGTTGACCTCGACCGTGGCGAACCCGGCAGCGAAGTGCTCCAGCCAGAGCCGCTGCGGCAGACGCTGCGGGTAGAAGCGGCCGCGCCAGTCCCGGTACTGCCAACCGGATGTGCCCACCAGGATCACCGTCTCATCCTGGCACTCTCCGCCGCCGCTCGCGAACTGCCCGTGTCGCCCTGGTTCGGCGTCTACGGTGAGGGTTAGAGAAGATCGCGCGTGGGGTACCACCCGCAGCACGACGGACCCCGGCGTACGGCGGGGGCGGCACACCCGAGGGAGTACCGATGGCACTCAACGATGACGACATGCAGACCACCGGCGGCGGCGGCGTGGAGGGCCCGGCTGACGGTGGCGCGGCCCCCGGTCAGCACGACGGTGGCGCCGATGGCGGCGCGGAGGGTCCCGCCGACGGCGGTGCGACTCCGGGTCAGCACGACGGTGGCGCCGATGGTGGCGCGGAGGGTCCCGCCGACGGTGGTGCGACTCCGGGTCAGCACGACGGTGGCGCCGATGGTGGCGCGGAGGGTCCCGCCGACGGTGGTGCGACTCCGGGTCAGCAGGACGGTGGCGCCGACGGCAGCGCCCGGTAGCGGCACGCCATGACCTACCTCGACCCGCCGGGCGGCCACCACGGCCGCCCGGCGGTTCCGTCTCCCGAGGCCACCGCCGCGTTGGCCCGTTGCGTCTCGGTCGAACCGGCGAAGTTCGCCGCCGCGCACTGGGGGCACACGCCGCTGCTGTCCCGCGCCGCCGACCTGCCCGACCCGGCCGGCTTCACCGACCTGCTCAGCCCCGCCGACGCCGACGAACTGCTGAGTCGGCGCGGTCTGCGTACCCCGTTCCTGCGGGTCGCCAAGGACGGCCAGTTGGTCGCGGCGGCGCGCTGGACCGGCGGCGGCGGCGCGGGCGCCGAGATCGGCGACCAGGTGCTCGACGAGCGGGTCCTGGAGCAGTACGCGTCCGGGGCCACGCTGGTGCTGCAGGGTCTGCACCGGATCTGGCCGCCGCTCGTCGACTTCGCCCGCGACCTGGGCCTCGCGCTCAACCAGCCACTGCAGATCAACGCGTACCTGACCCCGGCCGGAAGCCAGGGCTTCGCCACCCACTACGACACCCATGACGTGTTCGTGCTCCAGGTCGACGGTCGCAAACACTGGCGGATCCACCCGCCGGTGCTGCCCGACCCGCTGGAGAAGCAGCCGTGGGGTGGCCGGGCCGACGAGGTCGGCGCCACCGCTCAGGGCCCGGCCGCGCTGGACGTGGTGCTCGCCCCCGGTGACGCGCTCTACCTGCCGCGGGGGTGGCTGCACAGCGCGCAGGCGCAGGACGCCAGCTCCCTGCACCTGACCGTGGGCATCCGCGCGCTCACCCGGTACGCGCTCGTCGAGGAGTTGTTGGCGCTGTCCGCCGAGGACCAGCGGCTGCGGGCCAGCCTGCCGTTCGGCACCGACGTCGCCGACCCGGACGCCATCGAGCCGGAGCTGACCGAGACGGTGGAGGCGTTGCGGGACTGGCTGCTGCGCGCCGACCCGGCGGCGGTCGCCGCACGCCTGCGTCAGCGTGCCTGGCCGGCCGCCCGCCCGGCGCCGATCCGACCGCTCGCCCAGGCCGACGCGCTCGCCACCCTGGCTGCCGACTCCCGGGTCACGGTGCGACCCGGCCTGCGCTGGCAGGTGGTGCCGCACGATGCGGACACGGTGGCGGTACGGCTCTTCGACCGCACCATCACCCTGCCGTCGAGCTGCGAGCCGGCCGCCCGAGCCCTGCTCACCGGCACCGTCACCCGGGTCGGTGACCTGCCCGGCCTGCCGGACGACGCCGACCGGGTCACCCTGGCCCGCCGACTGCTGCGCGAGGCCGTCCTCGTGCCGGCCTGAGCTACCCGGCTGTGGCCCGGAGCAGCTCGATCCTGAGCGTGTTGGTGACCTCGTCGGTCAGCTCACCCTCCGCGCCGACCGAGATCGTGCCCTGGTCGGTGACACCGAAGACGAGTTCCACGGCGGCGGCCCTCAACACCAGCGGGTCGTCACCCCCGGTGCCGGCGGTGACCACAGCGCGGATCGTGGTGATCGCGTCCACCAGGGTCGCCTCGACCGCGCTGTGGCGCAGCTCGTGCTGATCCTGCAGGTCCTCGGCGACGAGCGCGATGTCGATCGTGTGGGACCGCTGGCGGGCCTGGCTGCCGCCCACCTTGACCTTCCAGCCGATCACCGGGACCCGGAAGTCCAGGCCACCGCCGAGCTTCGTGGTGACGACCGCGCTCAACGTCAGTTGAACCGCGCCGACCCGCAGGTCCCGGCCCTCGTCGGTCGTGGAGATGCCGGCCTGCTTCACCGCGTTCTTCACCGCCGACACCAGTTCCTCGACCGGCACGCTGTAGTCGATTACGTCCATGCGGCACGTCCCCTTTCGAGCGAGTTGACTTGCCGACCGATCAGACGGCGGCGGTGGCGAACGGGTCGCCGTACACGGTGTAGGCCAGCCAGGTCGGGTCGAGCGGGTCGTTCTGCTGCTCGATCCGTGCGGCGAGGGCCGCCGCGCCGAGCGTGGCGCCGTCGGCGAGGTACCTATAGAACGCGGTCGCGAAGCGGGCCGAGCTGTCCGAGCGCACCGCCCAGAGCGTGCCGACGAACGCGCCCGCTCCGGACGACATGAACTGCTGCGCCCAGCCGAGCATCTTCGTGTACGTCGGTGCCACGCCCGCGCTCCGGCACGCGTTGATGAATACGAGGGGGCTGGTCTCCGCCAGCAGTTTCCGGATGCTGGCTTCGGCGAGCAGGGCCGGCTTGAACCGGCCGCCGTCCATGTCGATGAACGAGCCGTCCGACGAGAACGTGTTGTGGCAGGCGAAGTGGGTCGCTCCGAGCGCCCCCGAGTTGATCAGGGTGAGGAGTTCGTCGGCCCTGGTGATGGGCTCGCTGTCGACCGCTCGGAGGATCGCGCGGATGGTGGCGATCTCCTCGTGCGCGCCGGTGGGAGCCCTCGGGGGCACCACGAAGCGTGGGTTGCGCAGGCCGACCTTCGCGTTGCGGCGCTGACCGTAGGTGCGGCGTACCACGGGGACCTGCTCGACGAGGAAGCCGGCGTCGCGCTGGGCGCTGAGCGGATAGAGCAGCTCCCACGGGACCACGTCGTGGTCGGTGGCGATCGTGAAGGCGCTCATGTCGCCACCGACCTGCCAGAACTGGTCCCGCACGTCGGCGGGCACCAGCTCCGACCACAGTTGGATGCCCGCCGACCGGATGACCGCGCGGGTCATCGTCGCGTTGTACCGGGAACCACCCCCGGCGAGCTGCTGCAACTCCTTGATCGCGTTCTCCACCGCGGCGGCCGGCGGGTTCGTGATCGACTCGACGACCGGGGCGAACAGCGCCGCGTCGGAGCGCAGTTGGAACGTGTAGCGGCTGCCGTCGAACCGCACCTCCATGGTGACCTCGCCCGGCCGGGCTTGCGGGGCATTCAGCGGTGCCGCGTGTGACTGGCCGTCGCGGAACGGCCCACCGTCCGCGACGGATACCTCGACGGAGACCTCGCTGAGGTACGTGCCGCCGGCCCAGGCCGTCACGTCGATGCGATGCAGACCCGGGGTACGCGCCCCGAAACCGAACCGGATCGGATCCGGGTCCTCGTCCGGCTTGACGAGCACGGTCTGCTGTAGCGAGCCGTCGGCGTGTAGGCCGGCGGGCGCGTGGACGGTCACCGTCACCGGTGTGCCGTCGTCAGCGACGAGGAGGTTCTGCAGCCGGGCGGTCACGGCGTCCGCATGAACCGGCCGTCCCTCGGTGACGAGCCGGACCTCGACGCTCAGTTCCTGCCCGGCAGGCACCTGCGCGGGCGCCCGCGCGACCAGCAGCCGCTCCGGGGGCCGCCGACCGGCCCCCACGGGGGACGAGCCATCCCACCGAGCATTCGACTGCATCGCGCCGACGCCCAGCGGAAACCGGTAAAACTCCAGCCGAGACTCGGCACGCTCCTGCAGTTGGCGTCTCGTGCGTTGCGACGCACGCTCCCGTACGTAGCTCTTCGCGTGATCGTCGAGGGTCAGTCGCGTTCCTCTCGTGGAGAGGGTGATGCCCTCGGGGACGAGAACCTCCCGAGCGAGTCGCCCGTCCAGGGCCGCCGCCGCCTCGGAAACTTCTTCGGGACCGAACTGCCTGGCGACCGGCCTGCAGATCTGCAGCAGGAACTTGAGGATCAAACCCGCAGCGTCCGTGATCGCGTGTCGGACGATCTGCGCCGGGTCGGTCACCCGGAAACGGACCGAGATCGACGCCTCGAAGTGGTAGACGCCGCCCTTCGCGGGCAACCGGAGGTGGAAGGCGACCAGGTGGTCGCTGGTGTCCACCTCGTAGCGGGTCACGAACCTGGCGACGATGGAGAAGTCCCACCACGGTGCCTGCCGGCTGCTGTCGGCGACCACCCACTCACCCTGGCGGGTCGAGTAGACGATCGCCGTCGCTGGTCGTTGTTTGGGCGGGGGCATGAACAACCGGACCGGTTCCGCGCTGAGGATCAGTCGGATCGCGGGCACGGGCCCGGCATTCACGCTCTTCGCGGCGAAACTTCTCGCCAGGTCGTCGATCAGGTGACGGATGTCCTCGCGGAGGGTACTTGCGTGGATCCGCCGGTACTGCTGTCGAGCGAGCGGCCTGAGCGGTTCGGGCAGCTCCGTCTCGAGTGGCAGTTCGGCGCCCCCCACCAGCACCGGTATGACCGGGATCTGCAGTTCGAATGCGGTTTCGATCTCCTGCCGGGTGACGTCCGGAAGGTTTCTCGGCAGCGCCCCGGGCGCGCCGAGCAGGTGCGGTCCGATCACGACGATGAGTGCCGCGGAGGCAGCCAGGCGCCGCCGACGATCGGCAGCGCTCTGCGCGGCGCCCACGGTGCCGCTGAGGACGTTCTCGCCACCGAATCGGGTGCTCAGCGCATCGTCGAGCAGACGCGCGGCGTCGCCACCACCATCGGTGGGGTAGCTGAGGGAGAAGCTGACCATTTCTCGTACCGTATCGAAGATCTGGCCCCTGACCCGCCGCCCCTCCGGTCGACTATGCGACAACCTCGACGGCTGTTTCGGTCAGCGGCCGAGGACCAGCAGCAGCGCGGTGGTCAGCAGACCGGCGCCGAGGACCACGGTGATCGGCCGGGGGCCGAGGACCGCGTGTCGGCGGTCGGCCAACACCCGCGCCGGCGCCAGGCCGACAAGCGGCCCGAGCAGGGTCACCACCAACGCCAGCACCGGCAGCCCGACCGCCAGGTCACCGCCGTACCCCGCGCCCAACGCCCGCGCCCCGGCCCCCAGCCCGTACGCCAGGACGCCGCCGGCCACCCCGCAGAGCGCCAGGAGCGGGTTGACCGAGCTCGGTAGCTCGCCGGGCTGCCCGGCCCGGTCGAGGAGGTCCCGGACCTTGGCGAGCAGTGGCACCGGGTCGGTGGCCCCGACGCCGTTCGCCGGGGCGGGCGGGCCGCCGAGGCGGCGGGCACCGAGGCGCGAGCGGACCTGCTGCCACAGGTGGGCGACCTCGGCGTCGACCCGTTCCTGCTGCTCACGGGCGGCGACAAGCTCCTCCTCGGCGATCTGGAGCTGGTCGGCCGCCTCGGCGACGGCCCGCTCGGCGGCAGCGCGCTGCCGCTCGTGCCAGGTGTGCGCCTCGGCGCGCTGCTCGCGCACCCGCGCGGTGAGGTCGGCCAGCCGCCGCAGTTGTGCCGCGTACGTCTCGCTCGTCACCGGTTCGTTCATCGTGTCGGTCCATACGGGATGATCACCTGTCCGGTGCGGTGGACCGCCCGGTCGAAGAAGAGCCCTCGCCAGGGGCGGGGATACCAGTCCGGGCCGCCGGTGCCCGGGTAGAGCGAGGAACCCAGCTCGCCGCCGTGCGCGTCCAGGGCCACCCAGGCGCCGATCTGGTCGGTACGGGAGGCGGGGCCACCGAGGTCGGCGCGCATCCGGGCCACGCCTCGCCACCAGGCCAGCACGTGCGTGCGTCGTTCCGGGCCGTCGTGCATGATCCGGCGCAGCTGCTCCAGGCCGGTGCGCCGCCCCAACCGGGCGGCCAACGCACCCGCCGCCGCGTCGACGGCGAACAGCAGCAGGTAGTGCGGGACTGCCGGGCCGCTCAGCCCGTCGGCCGTCTCGGCCATCAGCTCACCGACGGTCTCCTCGTCGTACCAGGCGGCGTCGTCGGCCAGGTCCTCGTAGAGGGCGCGGGCGATCGGGTCGGCGTCCGGGTCGAGGCAGGCGATGGAGAACCGGGCGGTGCCCGGTGGGTGCTGGCGGGCCAGCGACCGGGCCGCCGCGTCCAGCACCGCGCACGCCTCGTCGACGCGGGTGCCGAGCACCGCGAGGTTGCGGCCCGGGGCGCGCGGCAGCCGCAGCGCCGCCGAGCGGGACTGCACGTCGATGATCTCGCCGAGCAGCGCCACCGGGTTGCGCGGCGCGGTCCCGTCCGGGGGTACGGCGAGCGAACGGAAGTCCGGGGCGTCCGCCAGCCGGGGGATGGCGTCGCCGTCGAAGAGCCGGGCGGGTGCGGCGTCGGGGGCGCGCATCCGCCACAGCCGGTGCTGCAACCCGCTCCAGGTCTCCCAGTCACTCGCCGACGGGATGCGGGCGACCTCGTTGCCCTCCACCATGCCCGACTCGGCGTTGACCACCGCGTGCCAGCGCGGCAGCGACTGCGCCGCGTCGTTGCGCTCGGCGAGGATGCGCAGCGCCTTGGGCAACGCGATGCGCAGGGTGAACTGGGCGACAAGCGCGGGCCGACCCCAGAGCGCCTCGATGCCCCGCACGTCCTGCGAGGCGAGGACGAGGTGGATGCCCTGCGACCGGCCGCGGCGGGCCAGGTCCTCCAACAGGTCGGCCGCCTCACGGGCGACCACGTCCCGGCCGGCAAGCAACATCTGGAACTCGTCCACCACCGCGACGATCCGTGGCCAGTGCCCGGTCGGGTCGACCGCCCGCAGCTCGGCCAGCTTGGTCACCTCGTGCTTCTTGGCCGCGTCGGCGCGTCGACGCAACTCCTCGGCGAGGAAGCGCAGCAGCGCCAACCCGAACTCCCGGTCGGTGTTGACGTTGATGCCGACCAGGCGCATGTGCGGCAGCCAGCTCGGGTCGCGTCGGCCCTGCGCGAACCGCGCGAAGGAGACCCCCTCCTTGAAGTCCAGCAGGTAGAACTCCAGCTCGGCGGGGGAGTAGCGGGCCGCCAGGGCGCCGATCCACGCGAAGATCAGGTTGGTCTTGCCGGTGCCGGACGGCCCGCCGATCAACGCGTGCGGCGGGTAGTCACCGAGCGTCAACCGCACCGGCCGGCCCTGCGGACCCTCACCGATCGGGGCGGTCAACCCGTCGGCGGAGCCCTCCCGCCACATCAGCTCGGGCGGGGGCAGCAGGTCGGTGAAGGGGGTCGGCGGCGGGCCCGCGTTCACCCGGGCGGCGACGTCCCGGCAGGTCTCGGTGACCAGCACGGCCGGCGGCGGCGGGTCCAGCCGGATCGGCAGGCCGGACGCTCCACCGATGCGCGCGCCACCCACCCCGGCCACCACCCGGGTCACCGTCGGGTCCTCCGGCAACGGCACCCCGTGCACCACCAGGTGTACGCCGCAGGCCGCGCCGGCACGCACCACCCGGTCCAGTTGGCCGCGCTCGTGCCGGTTCAGTTCCTCACCACCGAGCAGCACCGCCACCCGCCACGGCTCGGGTCGTCGGCCGGTCGCCGCCGCCAGTTCGCGCAGCGACGCGTACTCGCCGGCGAGGACCGTCTCGTTGATCCGGCGGATCTGCTCGACCAGGTCGTCCAGCAGCGGGCCCAGCCCGCCCGGACCGACGAAGGTGAGCAGCCCGGCCGTGCCCAGCGGGGCGAACCCGGCGAGCCCACCGCCGAGCTGGTCCGGGTCGTACCCGACCAGTCGTACCGCCCCGGGGTCGGCGCGGCCGACGGCCCGCAGCAGCAACGCGGAGACCACCGCGTCGCAGCCGGCGCGGTCGTCCCCGGAGAGGTGGACGTGCCCGGCGTCGAGCAGCGGCACCAGCGCGGGCACCGGGTCGACGCCGTCGATCCGGACCGTGCCGACCCGCAGCGCACCGGGCGGCTCGGCCCGGTGGGCGGGCGTCGGCGCCCACCGTGCCCAGTCGGCCCCCGCGCAGCCGGGCGCCTCGTTGCGGGCGGCGTCGGCGGCGCGCCGGGCCAGCTCCGCGATCCGGGCGGAGTAGCGGGCGTCGATCTCGGCGACGCGGCGGTCCCGTTGGGCACCCACCCGCGCCGGTACGGCGGCCGCGGCCCGCTGGACCCGGGCCAGTCGTTCCCGCGCGGCGGTCAGGTCGGCCTGGGCGGCGGACAGCCGCGTACGGGTGGCGCCCAACGCCTCGGCGAGGGTGTCCCGGACCCGGCTGGCCAGCTGACCGCGCCGGTCAGCCATCGGAGCCCCGACGTGTCGGCGCGTCCCGCCAGGGGCTGCCCGAGCGTGGCGGCAGCCCACCGGGGCGCGGCGGCATCCCGTCCGAGCGTGGTGGCAGACCACCGGAGCGCTGCGCGGCGGCGGTACCCGGCCGCTGCACCGCGCCGCCGGCGCGGGGAACCGTGTCCGGGCGCCCGGTCCCGCCCGGTTGTTGCCCGGTCCGCGCCGGCTGCCCGGCGCCGCCCGGTTGGCCCGAGCCTGCCGGGTCCCGCCCGTCCGCCGGTTCCCGCGCGCCGGCGGCCGGGAGGTCCCGGCCGAGGCGGGCGAGCAGCAACGCGGTCGCCACCCCGGCGGTCACCGCGGAGTCGGCGGCGTGCGGTGGCTCACCGGAGGCGCGCGGCGGCGGCATCCGGCACACCCGGGTCAGCAGCGTCTCCAGCACCGGTGGCGGCAGCCCGGGCAGCAGGTCGCGGACCCGCCCGTCCAACTCGCCGCGCAGCCGCCCGAGGTCGGCGGCGCGGGGCGGGTGCCCCAGCAGCTCACCGGCCAGCTCACGCAGCAGCGGTGGTGCCAGCGCCGCCATGCCCAACCCCACGTCGGCCGGGGCCCGGCGCAGCTCCTTGCGCAGCCGGTCGCGGTCGCCGGAGCGGACCCCACCCACCACCCGGCGCAGTAACTCCTGGGAGTCGGTGAGCCGCTCGTCGGGCTCGTCGTCGCTGCTCTCGCGCCCGCCGGTCAGCTCGGCCACCCGCACCGACCACCAGCGGCGCATCCGCACCTGCTCGGCCGGCTCGGGCGCGACGGCGGTGGGCTCGGACGCCGGTGGCGTGTCGTGCCGGGGAGCGCGTTGCTCAGGGCGGGGCGCCGGGGCGCCGTCCGCGCCGAGCCCGATCGCCGTCAGGTAGGCCGACAGTTGTTCCTGCGCCACCCGCAGCGCGTAGCCGGCGCTCTCGGCGTGCTCGGTGGCGGCGGACAACTCGGGCACCCCCATCGGGTTGGCCGACTCCTGCCGTACCCAGCGCAGCCGCTCCGCGGCCAGGCCGAACTTCTCCAGCGCCTGCCCGAGCAGGGCCACCGGGAACTCCTCGGTGGCGGCACGGACCTGCCCGCCGACATCCTCGATGATGGACATGGCCGCCTACAGGGTGGCGACGTAGAGCTGCGCCTGCTCCACCGCGACAAGTGTCGCGGCGAGACACTCCTCCAGCTCCTGGCTGGCCTGGGTCAGCGACGCCTGGGCCGCCTCCACCGTCTCGTGCCCGCTGCCCTCCAGCGCCCCCGCGAGGGTCTGCTGTGCCTCGGACAACTTCTCGCCGGCTGCCTGCACGGCTGTCTGCCCGTCCCCGATCTGTTGGAGGGCGACATCGATGGCAGCCTTCAACTCGGCGACGCTCGCCACGGCGGAACCTCCTGGGGGCGGGGAGATCTCCATTAGAGCCTATCGGCGGTTCCGAAAGAACATCCGCCCTGTCGGTGTTCCTGCCCGCCTGTCCGGAAGGCCCTCGGAAGTGCCGGGAGTCCGATCTGTGGGAGTCCCAGTGCGAGAACTTCTCAGTTGCTGGTCGGGTCCTCGCGGAGCCAGCGCGGGCCGTACACCTCGGCACCAAGCGCCGTCACCCGCCCGCGCAACTCCCGGTCGGCGGTGACCACCAGCCGCCGCCGCCGCGGCGCGCCCTCCACCAGCTCGACCACCGTGTCGTCGCCGGAGCCGGCGGCGGAGACCACCCGCACGCCCTCGGTGCCTGGCACGTCCCGCGCGGCCCCCTCGACCACCAGGACCACCTCCACCGGGGCGGGCAGCCGGGCCGGCAGCCCGACGGTCGCCACCGGGGCGAGCGAGTCGCGCAACCGGGCCGCGGCCCCGGCCCGGTCCCGCCACCACCCGTTCGGGCGGGAGCCCACCACGTTGGCGCCATCCACGATCAGCAACGGGGTCTCATCCATCCCGCAAGCCTGCCACCACGGGCCGGCCCGGGCCGGACGCCACTCCCGGGATGCCCGTGCTCCGCCACCTGCGGCGTTTGTCGGGGCGCGCGCCGGGTAGCCCCTGCCGACCGTGCCGAGCCCTACCGCGGAGGACAGACATGATGGGACCCGGTGACATCGGCTCCGACCCGTGGGACGAATTCCTGGCCAGGTACTTCGGCCGGGGCGAGGGAGGGCGCCGACCGCCGCACCGGGTCGACATCACCCGACTGATGACGGCCGACGCCCGGGAGATGCTCGCCGACGCGGCCCGGCGGGCGGCCCAACGGCAGAGCAGCGACCTGGACACCGACCACCTGCTCTGGGCGGCGCTGCAACGGGAGCCGCTGCGCGACCTGGTCCGCCGTGCCGGGGCCGACCCGGACACCCTGCTCAACGCCCTCGGCGGCAAGGGCGACGGCGCGCCGCGCGGGGAGGTGCCGCCCAACCTGTCGTTGACCCCCGCCGCCAAGCGGGCGCTGCTCGACGCCCACCAACTGTCCCGGGCGATGGGCGCCAACTACATCGGTCCCGAGCACATCCTGATGGCGCTGCCGCTCAACCCGGAGTCGCCGGCCGGGCGGATGCTCGCCGCCGGGCGGATCCAACCCGAGTCGTTGCAGGCCGCCAACGCCGAGCGGGGGCCGATGAACGGGCCGAAGCCGGACCGTGGGACCCCCACCCTCGACCAGTACGGGCAGGACCTCACCGACCTGGCCCGCAACGACCAGATCGACCCGGTCATCGGACGGGCCGACGAGATCGAGCAGGCCGTGGAGATCCTCTCTCGACGTACCAAGAACAACCCGGTGCTGATCGGCGAGGCAGGTGTCGGCAAGACCGCAATCGTCGAGGGGTTGGCCGAACGGATCTGCGACGGCGACGTACCGCAGACCCTGCTCGGCAAGAGGGTCGTCCAGCTCGACCTGGCCGGCCTGGTCGCCGGCACCCGCTACCGGGGCGACTTCGAGGAACGGCTGAAGAAGGTCATCGACGAGATCCGGGCCCACCGCGACGAGCTGATCATCTTCATGGACGAGATCCACACCCTGGTCGGTGCCGGCGGCGCTGGCAGCGAGGGCGGAATGGACGCCTCCAACATGCTCAAACCCGCCCTCGCCCGGGGCGAGCTGCGGGTGATCGGCGCGACGACGCTCGACGAGTACCGCAAGAGCATCGAGAAGGACGCCGCCCTGGCCCGGCGGTTCCAGCCGGTGCTGGTGCCCGAGCCCGGCGTCGACGACACCATCGCCATCCTGCGCGGGCTGCGCGACAGGTACGAGGCCCACCACCAGGTGCGCTTCACCGACGAGGCGCTCGTTGCCGCCGCCGAGCTGTCCGACCGGTACGTCACCGACCGGTTCCTGCCGGACAAGGCGATCGACCTCATCGACCAGGCCGGCGCCCGGGTGCGGTTGCGCACCCGTACCCCCGCGTCCGACGTGCGGGAGCTGGAGCAGGAACTCGACGAGGTCCGCCGGGACAAGGAACAGGCAGTCACCGACGAGCAGTACGAGCGGGCCTCCGCGCTGCGCGACCGGATCGCCGAGCTGGAGGGCGACATCCGCCGCGCGAACGGCGAGGACGGCTCGTCGGGCTCCCAGGTGCCCGAGGTGGGTCCGCAGGAGATCGCCGAGGTGGTCTCCCGGGCCACCGGCATCCCGGTCAGCCAGCTCACCGAGGAGGAGCGCGACCGGCTGCTGCGCCTGGAGGGTCACCTGCACCAGAAGGTGGTCGGCCAGGACGACGCGGTCACCGCGGTCGCCGAGGCGGTCCGTCGCTCCCGGGCCGGGCTGGCCGACCCGGAGCGGCCGATGGGCAGCTTCCTGTTCCTCGGCCCGACCGGTGTCGGCAAGACCGAGTTGGCGCGGGCACTGGCCGAGGCGTTGTTCGGCGAGGCGGACCGGATGGTCCGGGTGGACATGAGCGAGTTCCAGGAGCGGCACACGGTCAGCCGGCTGGTCGGCGCGCCGCCCGGATACGTCGGCTACGAGGAGGCCGGTCAGCTCACCGAGGCGGTCCGCCGCCGCCCCTACGCGGTGGTGCTGCTCGACGAGATCGAGAAGGCCCACCCGGACGTGTTCAACATCCTGCTCCAGGCCCCGGCGCC
>NZ_JBSGIV010000043.1:0-61802 GCF_053605225.1 Micromonospora sp. NPDC003944 | reverse complement strand
AGATCGTGGTCATGAGGGGGAAGCTCCTTCGGGGGTAAGGACACCCGCACACCTACAACGGGTGTGAGCACCTCGTCCGGCGCTGCACAAAAAGTTTGAGGGGTCGGCGACCTGACGAGCGGGGGGCTCGTGGCGCCGGGTCCCTGTGTAACGACCGGGGGGCCGGGGTCATTCCGGGGTTGGCCCTGCGGTCGTTCGTGGGGACGGTAACGACCGGGCGGAGGCCGCCATTCCCACCAACGACGGGCCCCCGCGAGAGCGGGGCGGCGGGTCGGTGGTACTGCGATCGTCAGGGTGTGTAACGACCCCGCCCCGGCCACGATTCCAACCCACGAGTGCGCCCGGTCACACCCCCACACCCATCCACCACCGCACAAACCACCCAAACCACGTCGGGCGTGCGGCGTTATCCGGCCTCACCCGCGAGATCCACTCGGGTTTACGGAAGCCGGGGCATCCCGGACGGCAGGACACCCCGATATCAAGGAACCCGAGTCGATCATGCGCGGACCGAGCGGACCGGGCGGACCGAGCGGACCCAGCGGACCGCGCGGACCCAGCGGACCCAGCGGACCGAGGCTGGCCTGGACGTCGGTCCGGGCGGGTCAGGTGCCGAGGTAACGCAGGACCGCGAGGATTCGTCGGCTGTAGCCGGTCGTGCGCGCGAGGTCGAGTTTGTCGAAGATGGCGTTGACGTGCTTCTCGACGGCGCTCTGCGATACGTGCAGCCGCTGGGCGATGGTGAGGTTCGTGTGCCCCTGGGCCATCTCGTGCAACACATCACGTTCGCGCGGCGTGAGCCGACCGAGCGGGTCGGGCCGTTGCGAGCCGGCCACCACCTGACGGACCACCTCCGGGTCGAGGGCGGTGCCTCCGGCGGCGACCCGGTCGAGTGCGTCGAGGAAGTCGTCGACCTGGGCGACCCGGTCCTTGAGCAGGTAGCCGACCCCCTCGGGGCGGTCCGCGAGCAGCCGTGCGGCGTAACGCCGCTCCACGTACTGGGAGAGCACGAGGACGCCGGTGTCGGGCCACCGACGGCGGATGTCCAGGGCGGCTCGCAGCCCGTCATCGGTGTGGGTCGGTGGCATCCGGACGTCGGTGACGACCACGTCGGGACGGGACTGTCCGACCGCCTCGACAAGCTGGTCCGCGGTCCCGACCGCTGCCAGCACCTGGTGGTCCTCGTCGGCGAGCAGCCGCGTCAAGCCCTCCCGGAGCAGCGTCGAGTCTTCGGCGAGGACTAGTCGCACGGCAACTCTGCCAGCACGGTCGTCGGCCCGCCGGCGGGGCTGGTCACGCGCAGTCGGCCGTCCAGCGCGGCGACCCGCCGCGCCAGCCCGGACAACCCGCGCCCGGTCGGTTCCGCCCCGCCGACGCCGTCGTCGTGCACGCGCATCCGGATCCACCCATCCCGTACGTCGATATCGACGGTGACCAGGCTAGCGGCGGCGTGTTTCGCCGCGTTGGTGAGCGCCTCGCAGGCCACGAAGTACAGCACCGTCTCCAGTTGCCGTTCGGGGCGGGTGGGCAGCTCGCAGCGGATCCGCACCGGCACCTCGGATCCGCGGGCGACGATGGCCAGCACCTCGCCCAGGTCGCTGCTGTCCAGGGCCGACGGGTAGACGCGCCACGCCACCTGCCGCAACTCCTCGATGGCCAACTGTACGTCCTCGTGTGCCCTGCTGAGCAGCGCGTGCGCGCGGTCGGCGTCGCGGGCGCGCCGGGCCCGGCCGAGCAGCATGCCGAGGGCGACCAGCCGCTGTTGGAGGCCGTCATGCAGGTCGCGTTCGATGCGCTGCCGTTCGGCGTCGACCGCGGCGATGACTCCGGCCCGACTGGTGGTCAGCTCGTGGAGCCGCCTCGTCAGCTCCGCCCGGCTGCCCGGGCCGAGCAGTCGTCGCGCCAGCCCAATGTCCAACGCGGCGATGCTGGTGACGGTCTGAACGTTGAGCAGTAGCAGCACCGCCCCGACGGCGATCTGGGACAGGGCACCGAGAAGGGTCAGCTCTCCGTGCACCGCCGCGCGCAGCACGATCCCGGCCAGCACCACGCCGATGCCAAGCACGGCGTAGGCCAGCAGGCCGAGTACGCCGGGTAGCAGTCGGGCGGCCAGGTAGCCGAGCTGCCGCCGGGTCGCCACAGCGTTCGGCGCGGGCAGATCCTCCGCACCGAGCAGCCCGGTGAGGCGGCGGTGTTCCCACCGCACCAGTTGCACCGCGTACCTGCTGGTCAGGTCAGCTGCAGCCCGACGGCCTGCGGCCGGCGCGAAGGTGCACACGCTGAACGCGGCGGCCGCGACGGCGAGAAAGGCGAACCCGACGGCGGCCGTCGCGATTCCGACGGCCACGCCAAGGGGCAGCCGAAGCCGTTCCCACCATCTGCCGGTTCGGCGTTCCGACACCATCACCTCGCTCGCCCTCCACACCGAGTCTGCTCCGCCTTTGTCTGGTCCTCCGACAGGCAACACCGGTGCGATACGGGGTGCAGAGCGAAGGAGGGGGTGCAGAGCAAAGGGAACCAGAGTGAGGTGCTAGCGCTCCTCCGAGGCCCACGAACCGCTGCGGTAGAGGGTGCCGCGACCGCCCGGGTCGGGCATGCCGTTCAGCGGGCTCTGCCCGGGCTCGGTCGGCTCGGGATTCCGGGCGGCGCGACGGGCCTTCAACACGCGGGACCCGACGAACCAGACGGCCGCCGCCGCGCAGACGACGATCACCACCTTCTGGAGCATGCCGGCGTAGCCCTCGACGAGGTGCCAGTTGTCGCCGAGCAGGTAGCCGGCGAGCACGAAGGTGGTGTTCCAGATCAGGCTGCCCAGCGTGGTGTAGAGCACGAACGTGGCCACCGGCATCCGCTCCACGCCGGCCGGGATGGAGATCAGGCTGCGGAAGATCGGGATCATCCGGCCGAAGAAGACCGCCTTCACCCCGTGCCGCAGGAACCACGCCTCGGTCCGGTCCACGTCGGTGAGCTTGACCAGCGGGAGCCGCGCCACGATGGCCCGCATCCGGTCGCGCCCGAGCGCCGCGCCGATCAGGTAGAGCGCGAGCGCGCCGACCACCGAGCCGAGCGTCGTCCAGAAGATCGCCCCGACCAGACTCATCCGTCCCTGCGCGGCGACGAACCCGGCCAGCGGCAGGATCACCTCACTGGGGATCGGCGGGAACAGGTTCTCCAACGCCACCGCCAGGCCGGCACCCGGTCCACCGAGTCGTTCCACCAGGTCGGTGACGTAGCCGACGATCCCGTCCTGCGGTGGTTCCGCTGCGGCGGCGGGGGTTCCGGTGGCGAAAACGGCGTGGGACGTTCGAGTCATGCGCCCACGTTACGAAGTCATCCTGAGAGTCGACCATGAGGCCGACCACCCGGCCGCGCGGGTCGACCGCACCGGAGGGGGTGCGGTAAGCCGCACCCCGCTGCGGCTCGCGGTGGCGCAGCCGCCGTGCGTACCCCTGGATGTCGCGGCGAACGCCCGTGCGCACGCCGCCGCGGTCCGCGCGGCGTGCGCCCGGGTGGTGGTCTTTCCGGAGCTGTCGCTGACGGGGTACGAGTTGCACGCGCCGGTCGTGTCGGTCGACGACCCGCGGTTGACGCCGCTGGTCGAGGCGTGCGCCGAGGCGGGTGCGCTGGCCCTGGTTGGTGCGCCGGTCGCGGGCGACCACATCGCGACGCTGGCGGTGACCGGCGGCGGTGCGACGGTGGCGTACCGGAAGATGTGGCTGGGGGACGCGGAGGCCCGCCGGTTCCGGCCCGGCGATGCGCCGGTCGTGCTCGATGTGGACGGTTGGCGGGTGGGGCTGGCGATCTGCAAGGACACCGGCGTGGCCGCGCACGCGGAACGGACGGCCGCGCTGGGCATCGACGTGTACGCGGCGGGCGTCCTGGAGTCTGCCCGCGACGCCGCCGTGACGGAGCAGCGGGCGTACCGGGTCGCCACCGCGCACGGGGTCTGGGTGGCGGTGGCGAGCTTCGCCGGGTCGACCGGGGGTGGTTACACCGAGGCGGCGGGGCGCTCGGGCGTCTGGACGCCGGACGGCGAGGTCCTCGCGCGCGCGGGCACCGAGCCGGGCGAGTCGATAAGCGTCAGCCTCGCGTCGCCCGACCGTGGCGGCGGGCGCGGTTAGGGTGACGCAATGATCTCCGGACGGGTGGGGCAGCCAGGGCGGTACCCGGCACTGCTGGATCGGAGCAGTGGGCGGACGGCGACCGCGTTACGGTCGGTGTTTGCGCGCCGACGGCGATCTTGGAATGCTTCGGGAATGACCTCTTTCCCGGGGACCTTCGCCGATGATGTCGTCGGCCAGTCAGCTCAGGCGCAGTTCGAGGCGTTCGTCGACGAGCACCGCAGGGCGCTCAACGGCTACCTGGACGGGCTGACCGAGGAGCAGGCGCGCCGCTCGTTGGTGCCGTCCCGGACCACGCTGCTGGGTCTGGTGAAGCACGCCGCGTTCGTGGAGAAGGTCTGGTTCGACGAGGCCGTCACGTGTCGGCCCCGCTCGGAGATCGGCATCCCCGCCACGCCGGACGAGTCGTTCGTCCTCGACGACGGCGACACCATCGCCACCATCCAGCGCACCCACCGGGAGGCGTGCGAAGCCTCCCGCCGCGCCACGTCCACCCTGGGCCTCGACGACCTGCTCCGCGGCAACCGGCGCGGTCCGCTGCCGCTGCGCTGGGTCTACCTGCACGTGCTGCGCGAGCTTGCTCAGCACTGCGGGCACGCGGAGATCCTGCGCGAGCAGATCCTGGCCGCCGACTAGCGGCGCCACCTGCCCGCGCCGGGCCCTGGGCGGCAGGGTTGGGCCGGCCCCGGGCGGCAGGGCCGGGCCGGGATCACCCCCGGGCCCACCCCGCCGTGTCGGCGAAGCGGCGCAGCGTCCAGCGGGCCGGCGGCCAACCGCCCGGGTCGTGGTCGGTGGTCCATTCGGTGATCGAGGCTGGGGGCACGTCCAGGTCGAACGCCCGGAAGACCGGCTGCGCGGCGAGCGCGTGGAACCCGCCCTCGACGGTCTCGCTGTGCCCGACCAGGACCACTGTGGAGCCCCGGTGCCGGTGGGCGATCTCCATGATCGCGCGGCTGACCCGGACCACCAGTTCGGCCCAGCTCTCGTTGCCCTCCTCGAACGGTCGGAACACGCCGCCGCCCGCCACCGCGTGCTCGGTGCGGAAGCGGGCGGTCGGCAGGCCGTCGGCGTACGGGGGTGTGTGCCAGGTGCAGAGACCACAGTCGGCCACGGGCCGGACACCAAACGCCGTGCCGATCGGTTGCGCGGTCTCGACCGCCCTGCGCAGCACGGACGAGTAGACCGCCACCGGCCCGTCGGCGGCAACCTCGGCGGTGAGCCGATTGGCCAGGTCGTGGGCCTGCTCGTGGCCGCGGTGGGTGAGGCCCCGACAGCCACCTGGTCCACCGACGATCCCTTCGATCTGGTGGACCGACTCGCCGTGTCGCACGAAGATCAGACGTGTCCGCATCGGGACATCATGCCAGCGGTATCGACGGGGTTATCAGTCGTCCGTACGGCCGGTGGAGAAGCTGTCGGCCCGGCTGAGCAGAGCGTCGAGTCGCGCGCCCGTCTGCGCTGGTAGCCGGTCCCGTCGCACCAGCTCGGCGATGTCGTCGCGCAGGTCGGCGACGCGCTTGGCGCGGTCCCGGCCTCGGCGGTTGAGGTCGGCGAGGTCGTCGCGCAGGTCTTCGGCGGTCCTGGGGTCGATGTCACCACGGGCGACCGCGGTGGCCAGGACGGTGGCGAACTCGCTCGTCACCTCGCGGAAGCTGACAGGTATCTGTTGCCCGACGGTCGGCGGCGCGGTGCTGGCGGCGGACGGCGACGACGCCGTGGTCGGTGTCGGCGAGTGCGTCGTGGGTGCGGGGGCCGGGGCGGAGCTTGAGGGAGCGTCGGCCACCTCGGCCGGGTCGGGTGTGCCCGGGTCATCGAACGGATTCTGCGCGAACAGGGCGCCGGCGCCGATCAGCACGGCGGCGACGAGCGCGGCGAGGGGTCGGCGCGATCGGCGTCGGGCCGGCGCGGCGGCAGCCGGAGCGGGGCGGGCCAGCACCGACCTGTCGATCAGGGTGGGCGGGTGGGCGGCCGGCCGGATGCGCAGCAACTCGGTGGGCGGTTCGACCGGCTGACCGGCGCCGAAGCGTCGGGCCAGGTGCGCGGCGCTCGGCCGGTCGGCCGGGTTGGCGGCCAGACAGGCGACGGTCAGCTCGGCGATGTCGGCGGGCAGGCCGGGCACCCGCAGCGGCGGCACCGGGGTGCCCCGCCGGTGCACCTCCAACGCGTCCTCCCAGCTCTGCACGGGCAGTGGTGCCCGCCCGGTGAGGGTGCGGTAGAGCAGGGCGCCGAGGGCGTACACGTCGCTCGCCGGGTCGGGCGGGCCCGCGGTCAGCCGTTCCGGGGCGAAGTAGGCGGGTGTGCCCATCAGCGGTTCGCCGGACTGGCTGTCGAGGCTGCCGAGCGCGGCGATGCCGAAGTCGAGCACCTTGGCGCCGGTGTCGGTGAGCATGACGTTGCCCGGCTTGACGTCGCGGTGCACGACGCCGATGCGGTGCGCGGCGGCCAGCGCGGCGGCGATCTGCCCGGCCACCCGGACCGCCTCCGGCCAGGGCAGCGGCCCGGCCCGCAGCCGATCGGCCAGGTTGTGGCCGTCGACGAGCTCCATCACCAGGTACGGAACCACGACGCCGCCGTCGAGGGTCGCCTCGGCGTAGTCGTACACCTGGGTCACCTGGGGGTGGGTCAGCCGGGCGGCCGCGCGGGCCTCGCGTTGGATGGTGGCCCGCAACTGCGGGTCGGTGGCGAACTGCCCGGCGAGCACCTTGATCGCGACCGGCCGCCCCAGCACCTCGTCGTCGCCCCGCCACACCTCGGACATGCCACCGAGACCGATCCGCTCGTGCAGTACGTAGCGGTCGTGGAGGCGGAGAGTGGGCATGAACGGCGACATGGCTTCACCAGTCTGCCTGGCAACTCGCCCCTCGACCACTCTGCGTGCCCGGACCCACACCGTTCGTCCCGTGCATGCCGGAATGGGATTGCTGCGGATCAGGAGCAGCGCGGGGTGCCGGGCAACGGTCGCGGCTGGATGCGGTCGGCGAGCCGGCGCAGAGCGAGGGCGGTGGCCTGTCGGGTCGGAGCGAGCAGGGCCCGACGGGGGTGGTCGGCCTGGACCGGGGCGTCCGGGCGGGCGGAGTTGACGTGCCGGTTCATGGCGTCGAGCGCGGTGATGTAGCCGGTGGGAAGTTCCATGGTCAACTCCTCTGGACGGGTCCGGTGGAGCCCCGGACGACGAGTGCGGTGGGCAGCAGCACGTGACCGGCTGCGGCGGTCGCGGGTGGGTCGAGCAGCAGTTCGGCGGCGATCCGGCCCTTCTCCTCGGCCGGTTGCCGAACGGTGGTGAGGCCCGCCGCGGCGGCCTCGGGGACGTCGTCGAACCCGGTCACCGAGACGGTGGGGCGATCGTGCGCCGGCCGTGCGGCGAGGGCGTCGAGCACGCCAAGTGCGAGGACGTCGGAGCCGGCCAGCACGGCGGTCGGCGGTGCGGGTTGGTCGAAGAGCTCGGCGATGGTGGCGGCTGCCGCCGGCCGGCTGTTGCCAGGGACGTTGACCACCGTCAGCTCGGCCCAGCCGACGCCGACCTCGGCGAAGGCGTCGGCGAAGCCGGTGAGCCGACCTCGGGTGGTCGGATGCGGCACCTTATCGACCCCGGCCAGGGTGAGCGGGCCGGCCGGCGCGTCGGGAAGCACGGAGTCGGCGAGCAGCGCCACCCGGCGGTGCCCGAGGCCGGCGACGTGCGCGGCGGCACTGCGCGCGGCGACCCGTTCGTCGATGCCGACGAACCGCTCGTCGGCGCCGGCGTCGTCGCGGGATGCCGTGCTGACGAAGGGCAGCCCGCGTTGGCGGATCACGTCCAACGCCCACTCCTCGTCGGCGACGCAGTAGACGCAGAACCCGTCGACCGCGGCGTTCTCCACCGCCCGCCGGGCGTCGGTCACCGCCGGCGGCAGCGGCACCAGCAACATGCTCGTGCCGTGCCGCTCGGCCGCCGACCCGACCCCGGCGAGGAACCGGACCGCGAACGGGTCGGTGAAGGCGTAAGACAGTTGTGAGGTGAACAGCACTCCGATCGACCCGACGAAGCCCCGACGCAGGGAGCGCGCGGTGGGGTTGGGACCGGGGTACCCGAGTTGCCGGGCAGCGTCCAGGATGCGCTCACGCAGGGTGGCGGAGAGCTGGTCGGGGCGGCTGTAGGCGTTGGACACGGTGCTGCGCGAGACGCCGACGGCATCGGCCACGGCTTGGAGTGTTGGCTTCACCGGCACCTCTCTGTATCGATCCAGTCTGTATCGATACAGAGGCTAGCCGGACGAGACGGCGTCGGTCAATACGTGGGTCGAGAGCTCTGCTGGGCCCGCTCGCTCAGGGCAGGCGGGCGACGCCGCCGTACATGCTCACCTCGACCGCCGAGGGCCGCGGCTGCGGCTCGCTCGCGGCTCGCCACTCGGCGAGCGAGGTGATGCCCGGCTCGACCACGTCGAGACCGGCGAAGAAGCCGGCGAACTCCTCGTGAGTGCGCAGGTGGATGGGCCCGTTCGGGCCACCGCTGCGGCCCGCCGCCCTGGCCTGCGCGGCGATCGCCGGAGGGAAGTACTCGTGGGTGGCATGCGAGGCGGCCAGGTAGCTGCCCGCCGGCAGTGCGGCGAGCAGACGCCGCACCAGCGCACCGGGGTCGTCCTCGTCGGACACGAAGTGCAGCACCGCCACCAGCATGAGGGCGACCGGCTGCGACAGGTCGAGGGTGCGCCCCAACTCCGGGTGGGCGAGGATCCGCTCCGGGCTGCGCAGGTCAGCGTCGATGTAAGCGGTGGCGCCCGCCGGCGAACTGGTCAACAGCGCGCGGGCGTGGGCCAGCACGATCGGGTCGTTGTCCACGTAGACGACCCGGGACTCCGGCGTGATGCTCTGGGCGACCTCGTGGGTGTTGTTAGCGGTCGGGATGCCGGTGCCGACGTCGAGGAACTGCCGGATGCCGGCCTCCCGGGCCAGGTGACGCACCGCCCGCTGAAGGAAGCGGCGGTTCTCCAGAGCGGCGGTGCGGATGGTCGGGAAGGCGGCCGCCATGGCGTCACCGGAGTCGCGGTCGGCCTGGAAGTTGTCCTTGCCGCCCAGCCAGTAGTTGTAACGGCGGGCCGGGTGGGCCACCGAGGTGTCGATGCGGTCGCTCGGCGAACCAGCCGCCTGGCCCGAAGTATCGGTGGTCACGACTGCCTCCGCACTGACGTCCGTCCACTGTCCACGGTCGACGACCATGCTACGGCCGTCCGGCGCGAAGTCGTTGCCCCGACGGCCTATCAGGCGGGATAGAGGTCGTCCAGCAGACGGCCGAGGATGTCCGCCGTCCGCTCCGGCGGCTCGGCCTCGACGCAGAGCCGCTCCATGGCCACGGCGTAGTAGTCCAGGTCGTCGCGCTTGTCGAGGTAGATGGCGCTGGTGAGCTGTTCGATGTAGACGATGTCGGGCAGTTCCTGGTCGCCGAAGCGGAGGATGGTGAAGGCTCCCCCGGCGGCGGCGTGACCGCCGGCGGCGAACGGGATGACCTGGAGCCGGATGTGGGGCGACTTGGTCGCCTCGATGAGCGCGGTGAGCTGGCCGCGCATGACCTCGGGGCCGCCGATGGGCCGGCGCAGTGCGGCCTCGTCCACCACGGCCCAGAGCTGCGGAGGATTCTCCCGCTGCAGCAACTGCTGACGCTGCATCCGCAGCGCGACGCGCCTGTCGATCTCGCCCGGACCGGCCGTGCCGTGCCCGAGCAGCACGACCGCGCGGGCGTACTCCCGGGTCTGCAGCAGGCCGGGCACGAACTGCACCTCGTAGCTGCGGATCAGCGCGGCGGCGGCCTCCAGGCCCAGGTACGACTGGAACCAGGACGGCAGCACGTCGCCGTAGCGGTGCCACCAGCCGGGGCTGTTCGCGTCCCGGGCGAGCTTGAGCAGCGCGTCCCGCTCGTGCTCCTCGGTGACGCCGTAGAGGGTCAACAGGTCGGCGACGTCGCGCTCCTTGAAGCCGACCCGACCCAACTCCATCCGACTGATCTTGGATTCGGAGGAGCGGATCTCCCAGCCGGCGCCCTCCCGGGACACCCCACTGGACTCCCGCAGGCGGCGCAGTTGGGCGCCGAGCAGCATGCGCAGCACGGTCGGCCCGGTTGTCGGGCCACCCTCGGCGGGAACCATCGTCACGTGCGGACCTCCGGACACCGACCCACGGCGGCCGGGCGCCCCGGCCCGGCCGACGTGTAAGCATGCCATGAACCGACAGTGAGGTGAACTCCTCCGCGCCGGTGAATAAGTCCCGTCGCCGGGACGACCCGCCCCCGGACGGTCAGTTGATCAGATGGTCGAAATCACCGTCCCGCGCACCGAGAACGAAGGCGGCGATCTCGTCCACTGTGTAGATCAGCGCCGGCCCCTCCGGGTGTCGTGAGTTGCGAACCGCGATGCCCGCTCCCCCGGGCAGTTCGGCGAGTTCGACGCAGTTGCCGCTGGGGTTGCTGCGACGGCTCTTCTGCCAGCTCAGCGGAGGCAACTGGTGGATCGGTACGCCATTGGGTGGCTGCAGCATCGACGCGTCTTTCTGTTACGAGCCCGCCGGTGGCCGTGGGAGGAGCGGTAACGGCGAGGGGGTGCGGTATCGACATTGGACGGTTCTGCACGTGCATCTGCTATTGCATCTGCACCCGACGGCGAGCATGATAACGCACATGATCGGTGCCCATCCGTTCACTTTGAGTTACCCCCGCACGGGCAACGATCAGGCAAAACTTGGCCCGACGCGGCATACCGCGTCAACCGAAGGCTGGAGGCGGTCGCGGCGATGGGAGGGTTCGTGCCGGATCCGATGAGCGTCGCCTCCGGCGTCTGCGCGGCCGGCGCGTTGCTCTCCTCCTGGCAACTACGCCGACGGGCGGTGCGCGCCGAGGCCGAGATCGACCACCTCCAGGCCGAGCTGGCCGCCGAACGGCACGCCGCGAGTCACGACCCGCTCACCGGGCTGCCCAACCGCCGCGCCTTCTACCGGCTCGCCGCCGCCCTGCTCACCGACGCCGCCGGCCAGCCGCTGATCGCCGTGGTGCTCGACCTGGACGACTTCAAGCAGATCAACGACCGGTACGGGCACGCCGCCGGCGACCAGGTGCTGATCAGCGTGGCCGAGCGGCTTGCCGGCTTCGCCGGGGACAACCTCGTCGCCCGCCTCGGCGGCGACGAGTTCGCCGGGTTGCTGTCCAGCCCCACCGTCGACAGGCGCTGGATCGAGCACTCCACCCGGCGGCTCAGCGAAACCGTCGCCGCGCCGATCCGGCTGAGCGGGTGCAGCGTCCGGGTCACCGCCTCCGTCGGGCTCGCCCCGGTGACCGGTCCGGCCCAGCTCACCGACGCGCTCAGCCGCGCCGACGCGGCCATGTACCAGGCGAAGAGCCTCGGCGGCGCCCGCTCACCCCGCCAACTGGTCGACAGCGCGTTCCTCGCGGAGCGCTGACCGGTCAGGTGACCGGCGCGCCGAACCACCGGGGCCCGCTGCGCGAGGCCGGTCGAGGTCGCGCAACGCCGCGTCGGCGAGGGTGACCAGACCAACTGGTGACACCAACCCCCGCACGATCCGCGCCGCCCGGTCCCGGTCGGCCGCCTGCGCGTCGGCGTCCAGCGCCTGCCGGGTCCAGTCGCTCAGGTCGTCGAGCGCGCGGACCGCGAGGAACCACGCCAGACGCACCGGGTCGACGTCGGCAGTGCCGTACCCGGCGAGCACGGCCTCCTCCTGCTCGGGAGTGATCGGCGCGAAGGCGAGCACCCCACCGAGGACGAACATGAGGTCGCACTCGGGCGGGGCGAGCACCGCGTCGTCCCAGTCGATCAGCCAGACCTGCCCACCGTCGCCGAGCAGCAGGTTGCCCAGGTGTGGGTCGCCGTGGCAGACGACGCCCGTGCCGGCTCCCGCGGCCGGGCCGACGGCGAGGCTCTCGACCGCGCCTGTCAACGCGCTCACCCGGTCGGCCACCCCGGACCACACCGCCGCCAGCTCCGCGAGCACGGGATTGGCGCGGTCGGCCGGGTCCGGGTCGCGCAGCCGCGCGGCCACCGCGTGGGTCGCGGCCACGATCGAGGGGTACGCGGCACCGCCCGCCGGCAGCAGTCGGCTCAGCTCGTCGGTCACCGGCACCGCGTGCACGGCGGCCAGCACCTCGCCGTACGCGCGCCAGTGCGCGGCGGTCATCGGGCCGTCGAGAGCCCGTTGGTCGGAGAGCCACGGCACCACCGACAGGCGGTGGCCGTCGTGGTCGACGGACAGCCGGCCGTCGACGGCCCGCAGCGGCGCGGCGATGCCCGGCACCCCCTGGTCGGCCAGGTACGCCGTCACGACCAGGCCGGCCGGGGTGCCACCACCGCTCAGCTTCACCGCGTACCGGTCGCCGTCGACGGTGTGCGCCAGCCACAGTCGGGCGTGCTGGTCCGCGCCGTGGGCGACGTTCTCCATCGCGGCCACCCGCAGACCGAAACCCGTCCGCAGCTGGTCGACCACCTGCCGTACGACGTCCTGCGCCATGCCGACACCATGCCAGCGCTGCGGGCACCGACCCAGCGATTTTGCCGGCCGACCCACCGGTCGCCGACCGGGCAGCGCACCGACCCGCACGGTGGGCGAGGTGTTCCGGGACGTTGGCCGGGTATGGGAAGTCAGCACCCCCCATACGACGGCGAAAGGAACCGACGTGGCGAGCATCCGCGCCCTCGTACTCAACTGCACCCTGAAGCCGTCACCAGGCCCGTCGAGCGCCGAGCAGCTCGGTCGGGAGGTGCTCGCCGAGTTGGCCGCGCAGGGCGTGGAGGGCGAGATGCTCCGGGTCGTGGATCACGGCGTGCGCTTCGGGGTGTCGACGGACGAGGGCGACGGCGACGGTTGGCCGGCGATCCGTGCCAAGCTGATGGCCGCCCAGGTGCTCATCATCGCCACGCCGATCTGGCTCGGTCAGCCCTCGAGCGTCTGCAAGATGGTCCTCGAACGCCTCGACGCCGAACTCTCCGAGACCGACGCCGAGGGCAGACTCCGCACCTACGGCAAGGTGGCAGGTGTCGCCGTGGTCGGCAACGAGGACGGCGCCCACCACACCATCGGCGAGGTGCAGCAGGCGCTCAACGAGGTCGGGTTCACGATTGCCGCCGCGGCCGCGACCTACTGGGTCGGCGAGGCGCTGCACACCGTGGACTACCGCGATGCCGGGCCCAAGCCCGACACCACCGGCCGCACCACGAAGGCGCTGGCGCTCAACAGCGCGCACCTGGCCCGGCTCCTCGCCGACCAGCCGTACCCGCCACCGGACGCGCAGGGTGCCGCTGTCGGCCCGAGCAGCGAGTAGACCGGACGAGCGGGGGCACCTCACCGTCGAGCTGCCCCAGGGGCAGCTCGGCGCGGTTCAGCGCCAGCCGTAGCCGGCGCGTAACGCCTGCCCGACCCGGTCGAACCGGGGCCGGTCCAGCACCGCACCCTCCCGGCGGATGCTGTCCTCGCGCATGGTGAGCACCCGGTCCAGCCGGACCCAGCTCGGCCGGTTGTCGCGGTCCCACTCACCCGGCCCGAGCGCGAACCAGTGCCGCTGCCCGTCCCGCTCGCTCTGGCTGGACAGCATCAGCCCGAACAGGGTCCGGCTGTGCCGACCGACCACCAGTACCGGTCGGTCCTTGCCCTGCCGGGGGTCGTCCTCGTACGGCACCCAGGTCCAGACGATCTCGCCCGGGTCGGCCTGGCCGTCCCGCTCCGGGGCGTAGGTCAACTCCCGGCGCTGCAACGCGCTCACCTGACGGCGGCGGGCCACCTGCGCGGGCGCCGGCCCGGTACGCCGGGGCGACGGGATCACCGCGCCGACCCGAGAGATACGCGCCGCGACATTCCTCAACAGACCAGCCACGGCGGGCAGCCTACCCGCCGCCGAAACGGGCGGTACGACAGACTGGCCCGATGGACGAGCTACCTCGCGACCTACCGATCCTGGAGCGACGCGCGGTGCGGGTGGTGGTCACCGACGACACCGACCGGGTGCTGCTGTTCCACACCCGCGATTCGGACCACCCCCGGCTGGGCATTTGGTGGGAGCTGCCCGGCGGCGGCATGGACCCCGGTGAGACCTATCGCGACACGGCGGTGCGGGAACTGCGCGAGGAGACCGGAATCGCGATCACCGCCGACCAGGTGGGCGCGCCGACCTGGCGGCGTCGGGCCAGCTTCCTGCACCGGCAGGTGCGGCACGTCCAAGACGAGGTTGTCGTCGCCGTACGGCTGGCACGGCCCGGCCCGGACGTGGACGAGGCGCACCGGCTCGACTACGAGCTGGAGGACTACTTCGACTTCCGCTGGTGGCCGTTGCCGGAGGTGGTGGCCAGTCGCGAACGCTTCTATCCCGGTCAGCTCCCCCGGCTGATCACCCCCTTCCTCGGCGGGACGGAGATCGACGAGCCGTTCGAGCTGTGGTCGTGAGCCGGGCCGGCGGGCAGAGTGGGGGCATGACGACCGATCTGCACGGGCCGCTCTCCGCGTACGCCGCACGGTTGCACGCCACGGCCGGCGACACGCACCACGTCGCCTCCCCGCTCGGCGCCTGGCTGCTGCTCGCGGTCTGTGCCACCACGGCGGCCGACGGGCAGGGAGCCGTCGACGAGTTGGCGCACGCCCTGGGCACCGACCTGTCGAGCGCGGCCGAGGTCGCCCGAGCGCTGTTGGAGGTTCCGCACCCGCTGATCGGCGCCGCCACCGCGCTCTGGCACCCGCCGGGGCAGGGCGACGGCGGGTCGGCGGCGTGGCGGGCCGCGCTGCCCACCACGACCGACGTCGGCGTACTGCCCGACCAGGCCGGTCTGGACGCCTGGGCGCGTGACCACACCCTCGGCCTGATCGAGACGTTTCCCCTGCGCATCGGACCGGACGTGGTGCTGGCCCTGGCCAGCGCGTTGGCCACCCGGGTGTCCTGGGCGAGCCCGTTCGACGTCGCCGACGCGCGCGCTCTCGGCGCTGACAGCCCGTGGGCCGGCAACCTGCGGCGGGCGCTGCGCAGCCCGAGCCATGGCCACCGGTGCGCCATCGTGTCCACCGCGCGGTCCGGTGACGTGATCGTGCACGCCGCACCGGCCCAGACGACCGGCGGCGCGGGACTCGTGGTCCTCTCGGTGGCCGCCGCACCGCAGGTGCCGCCGGCCGATGTGCTGGCCGTCGCGTACGACATCAGCGCCGGCGCGGCCGACGGCGTGCCACCGGCCGGCAGCCGTTCGCTGTTCGACCTGCCGCTCGGTGCGACGTCGCTGTGGACGGTGACCGAGGAGCGGGTGCGCACCCAGGCCCGCGACGGCCGCGAGGAGCGACACCACGCGGTCCTCCCCTGCTGGTCGGCGCGGAGCGACCATGACCTCGCCGACCCGGCGCTCGGCTTCGGGGCTGCCACGGCGACGGTGGCGACGGCGATGGCACTGCCCGTGGAGAGCTTCCTGGCACGGCAGTCGGCGGTGGCGCGGTTCGACAGGTACGGCTTCGAGGCGGCGGCGGTGACCGGCATGTTCGGGCGGACCAGCCTGCCGCCGGAGGGCGTGGCCCGCACCGCCGAGTTGCGCTTCGGCCACCCGTACGCGGTGGTGGCGGTCGCCACCGATCGTCGGCCCGACGGTTCCACAGGTCCCTGGCACGGACTGCCGGTCTTCTCGGCCTGGGTCGTCGAGCCCGAGGACGTGCCCGACGCGTGAGTCACCCGGCTGGTTCGCCGCCGGAGCCCAGAGATTCCTCGCCGTGCCGCTCTGCCTCCCGGACCACCTCGTTGGCGGTTGTCGGGTCGCATCCGGTGGCCCGCAGGAGGTCGCTGGCGGCGGTGCGCAGTTGGGTCACCACCGCGTCGCCGAACTCGTCGACGCCCCGAGCCCGCGCGCGGCCGGCCCGGTAGACGGCGTCACGAGCCGCCTGTTGGGTGCGCTCGGTCGGCCGGCCGGCGCGGTGTTCCCGGCGCAGCAGCTCGACCGCGTCGGCAAGTCGTCCGACACTCGCCGGCAGGTCGGCGGGGATCGGCTCGTGGTACTGCAACGCCATCGCGGACCGGCGGGCCACTCCCCGGCCGTGTTCGATGACGCGTTCCACGTGCTGGCTGGCACGAGCAAACCGCTCCACGTCCCGGCGGCGCAACCACCGGGCGGGCGCGAGGCTCACCACCTCCTCGGCACCGCTCAGTGCCTGGTGCATCCGTTCGAGGTCGGGGCCCATCGCGCGCAGCGCGTCCAACGCGCGGACGGCCCTTTGTTGGTCCCCGGTATGCAGCGCGGCGGAGACCTCCCGTAGTTGCCGGGCGAGGCACGTGTAGATCGGCGCGGCGTCCCGGTCGAGGATCCGCATCGGGTTCAGCGGTACCAGCAACGCGACCACCACGAGGCCGACGACGCCACCGACCATCGCCTCGACGATCCGGGGCCACTCAAGATCCTGCTGAGCCGGGGTGAGGGCGGCGAGGAGGACCGCTGTGCCGCCGGCCTGACCGACGGCGGCGCCGCTGCGCCCGAACAGGACGAGCGTGGCGAAGATCGCGAACGCGACGACGAACCCGGTCTGCCAGAACCCGGTGCCCAGAAAGGACAGCAGGGCGTCGGTGGTGGCGATTCCGAGGCCCACCCCGACCAGCAGTTCGACCGTGCGGTGGGCCCGTTGACCGAGCGCGGCGACGATCGTGCCCACGGCCGCCGAGGGCGCGAAGATCGGCGCGGGGTTGCCCAGCACATTGTGCCCGATCGCCCAGGCCAGCGCCGCCGCGAGACCCGCCTGCACCGAGATCACCAGTGCGACTTCCAGCTGACTCAGGCGCAGCCGCCCCGCCCGGCCACCGCGACCGCGCAGCCGGGCAGCGGCGGTCCTGACCCGTCCCACCACACGTTCACTCCGTGAGCGGGCGGCGTCAGGTCGGCGGCGGCCATCGGGATCCACCGAGCACTCGTACCATGCGGCAACCCGGCCAGTACGGACAATTCCGACACGAGCGTCGAGGCTCTGGCTGGCTGATCGACTCGGGTTCACGAAACTCGGGGTGTCGCAGACACCAGGACACCGCGACATCAAGGAACGCGAGTGGATCTAGCTGGCTGGGCCGGGCGGGCGGGGCGGGGCGGGCGGGTCGGGGTCAGAACCCGCCGTCGCCCGGCAGGCGCGCCACCATCTCCCGGAACTCCCGTACGGTCATCGCCGCCCGCAGGGTGGCGAAGACAGCGCCGGTTCCGGCTCGGGCGGTGGCCGGGTCCACCCCGGCGCGCTGTTCCACCCGGCGAAGGAACTCCACCGGACCGGCGTCGGTCGGAGGCGGGGTCGCGCCGGCACCGCCGACCTCCAGGCCCACCCCGCTGGTCAACCCGTCGGCGTCGGCACCGAAGGCCCCGGAAGGGTCCGGACCAGCAAGGGAAGCGCCGGTCGGGTCCGAAGCAGGAAGGGAAGCCCCGGCCGAGTCCGGGGCGGGGCCGGTCAGGTAGCCGCCGACCTCGTTCGGAAGGTGCGCGACAAGGTCGTCGGGCGGCCCGTCGGTCACCCGCTCGGCCAACGTCTGGAGCACGGCGCGGGCGAGCTCGGCGGCCTGTTCGGCGGGCAGGCCGGACCGTTGGGACACCGCGTCGATGAAGTACGGGAACCCGTCGCCGTCGGTCACGCTCGGGCGGTTACCCCTGGCCGGCCACGACAAACTGCCGCCAGGTCACGCGACACACGGCCGCTAGGTCAGCAGACCCTCGGCCAGCAGGTGGTCGAAGATGATCTGGTCGACCCGCGAGGTACGGTGCCGGTCGGCGTACCCGGACCAGGCTCCGGCCGCCGGGACCGGGGACGCTACCACCCGTCCCGCGCTCAGTCCGCCAGGAGGTCGAGCAGCAGCGCGGCCGTCCAACTGAAGGCCGGCGAGCCCAACCCGACGCCGGTGTCCGGGTGGAAGTACTCGTGGCAGCCGGCCCCGGCCACCAGACCGATCATCGAATGGCGCAGCCCGGCGGCCAGCTCCGGGTGCCCGTGCGTGAGCAGACCCCGCCGGACCAGCCAGCCGATGTTGAGCCAGCTCGGCCCACGCCAGTACCGCAGCGGCTCGACGTCGGGTGCGGTGCGGTCGTAGGTGGGTAGCGGTCGGTCCATCCGCCTGGCCACCCCGAACCGCGCCGACCGGGCCTCGACGACGAGCGCGTCGGCCTGTCGGGTCGGCAGGTCGGGCAGGATCAGGGGGGTCAGCCCGAGCACGGTACGCGCGCCCACCAGGCGGTCGGTGCGCAGGTCACGAGGCTGGAACGTGCCGGTGGCCGGGTCGTACAGCCGTCGTACCAATGCCTCGGTGACACGGGCCGCGCGGGCCCGGTGCGGCCCGGGGTCGGCGCCGACGAGCGCGGCGATCTCGGCGAGGGCGTGTTCGGCGGCCCCGAACGCCGCGTTGAACAGCGGGCACTCCAGCAGGAAGGGGTGACCGGCGGCCAGGTCGCGGTCGGCGTAGCCGTGGTCGCGGTAGGCGGCGACGATCGCCAGGTAGCGCGCGTAGTCCAGGTCCGTGGGGCGGTGCGCGGCGTCGGCGTGCGCGGTGTCGTGTCGACGGTACGCGGACATGACGGCTGCCTCGGCCGGGACGCCGGCCATCGGCTCGTCCCAGGCGGGGCTGTTGTCCAACCCGGACTCCCACGGGTGCACGATGCTGACCAGCCCGTCACCGGCCACGTCCCGGCGGTCGGCCAGGTAGTCCTGTTGGGCGACGAGCGCGGGATAGAGCCGGCGCAGCGCGGCCAGGCCGGTGGGGTCGGGCGTCCGTCGGTACGCCAGCAGCGCGGCGAGCGCGTGCACCGGCGGCTGGACCAGGCCGGAGGTGGCCACCGTCGGGGCGCCCGGCACGTCGGCCGAGCCCCACATCTCCGGCCCCGGAAAGTACGCCCCGACCCGCAGCGCCGGGTTGAACACGATGTGCGGCACCCGTCCGTCGGCCCACTGCGCCCGGAACAGGCTCGCCAGCTCCCGCCAGGCGCGTTCGGGGCGGACCTGGGCCAACCCGATCGCGATGAACGCGGAGTCCCAACTCCACTGGTGCGGGTAGAGCGTGCGCGAGGGCACCGTGTGGTCGTGCTCCCAGTTGGCGTCGAGCGTGTCGAGAGCGAGTCGGCGCAGCTCGGCGAGGTCGGCCGAGCCGCCCGTGCGGGTCGCGGCGGCGTTGCCGCCGACGGCCTCGGCGGTCACGCGGCGGCCCGCCGGGGCAGCGCGTGCCGCAGCACCGTGGCGGCCTGTTGCAGGGCCCGGACCGGGTCGCCGCGGAGTCTGCACTCCAGGGCGAGCCAGCCCCGGTAGTCCAGCTCGAGCAGGGTCCGCACCAGCGCCGTCCAGTCCAGATGCCCGGCGCCGGGCTGGTAGCGGTTGGAGTCGCTGACCTGCACGTGCCCGAGGTACGGCGCGGCGGCGCGCAGCGCACGGTGCACGTCGTCCTCCTCGATGTTCATGTGGAAGGTGTCGGCGACCACCCGGACCGACGGCAGCCCGAGCGTGGCGCAGAGCGCCACCGCCTCGTCGAGGCGGTTGACCATGTGGTCCTCGTACCGGTTGAGGGGTTCCAGGAAGAGGGTGACCCCCTCGGCCCGGGCGTGTTCGCCAAGCTCGCCGAGGGCGTCGAGGAGCACCTGCCGGTCGCCGTCCGGCGGGCGGGGAGGCTCGAACGGCGGCAGCCGCCGGGAGAACATTCCCCAGGCGGCCGGGGTCATCGCTCCGACGCCGCCCAGTTCGGCGATCACCGAGAGCTGGGAGCGCAGATTGCGGACGGCGTCGGCGGACCGGACGGGGTCGAAGTCGCCGATGAAGTGGTCCATCTCGACGCAGACGGTGGGCATCACCACTCCGGCGGCGCGGGCCCGGCGCAGCTCGGGCAGGCGGCGGGCGAACCCGAGGTCGCCGCGGCCACGTAGTTCGATGCCCTGGTAGCCGAGGGCGGCCGCGAGGGCGTACTTCTGGATCAGGTTGGTGCCCGGCAGGAGTTGTTCCTGGCAGGCCAGCGCGATGGTGGTCATGGGAACCTCAGCACCACTTGGAGGACGTCACCGGCGCCGCGGTCGAGCAGCGCGAGGGCGTCGGCGACCGCGCTGGCGTCGACGATGTGGCTGACCAGCGGCAGCGGGTCGACGCTGCGGTCGGCCACCAGGTCCATGAAGGTCTGCGCGACCCGGTCCCCGGTCCACCGGCCGGCCATGCTCGGCGCGGGGGTGGGCCCGGAGACCTGGGCTGCCACCAACTGGATGCGGTTGTGGTGGAACTCCTCGCCGAGGCCGAGCGCATCGGCCTGGCCCTGGTAGAAGCCGGCGGCCACGACCCGGCCGGCGTGGGTGGTGGAACGGATGGCCTCGTGCAGCGCCGGGTACGCGCCGGACAGCTCCAGGCAGACGTCGGCCCCCCGGCCTCCGGTGGCCTGGCGCAGCACGGCGGCGGCGGAGGTGGCAGTCGCGTCCACCGTGGAGTGTGCGCCGTAGCGGGTCGCGTGCTCCAGCCGGTCGGGCACCGGGTCGACGGCCACCACCCGGGCTCCGGAGAGCACCGCCAGGCGGGTGGCGAGCAGACCGATGACGCCCTGGCCGAAGACGCCCACCCAGTCGCCGAGGTGCAGGTCGCCGGCGAGCACGGCGGTCAGCGCGATGGCGCCGGGGCGGGCGAAGACCGCGGCGAGTGGGTCCAGCCCGGCGGGGAGCGCCCGGACCGCGTCGGCGGCGAGCACGGCCTCCGCGCGGTGCCCCCAGATGCCCCAGACGAGCTGGCCGGGATGCCGGTCGGTGACCTCCGGCGCGACCTCGACGACCTCGCCGACCTCGCCGACCTCTTCGTAGCCGAAGCCGATCAGCGGGTAGGGCACCGGGGCCTGTCGGGGGACGAACATCCGGGCGGTGTCGTCCCAGTCCTTGCTGAGCCGGGGATTGCTGCCCCGGTAGAGGGTCAGCTCGGTGCCGGCGGAGATGCCCGAGTAGCAGGTGCGGACTCGGACCTGGCCGGGGCCGAGCGGATCTGGCGGGCAGGGCTCGAGGCTGATGCGTCGAGGCCCGGCGAGAGAGACCACCCAGTTGCCCATGTGTCACATCCCGGTAGCACTGGGCTCAAGGATAGCAAAAAATCGCCATATGTCTTGCTATTGATCAATCGAAGGTGTTGGATCCCTGATGTACCCTTCGAGAGGAGTGCCACCGATGTCAGCACCTCCGAGGCGGATACTCGCCACCACCCTGATCCTGGCACTGACCGCGTCCAACCTGCTGGCCTGCGGCGATGACGGATCAGACAGCAACAGCAAGAAGATCACCGTCTGGAGTCTGGAGGACGTGGCCGATCGGGTCACCGCCACCAAGGCGATCATCGCCGACTTCACCGCGAAGACCGGGATCCAGGTCGACCTCGTGACCGTCAACGAGGACCAGTTCCCCTCCTTGATCGCCGCAAACGCCGCCGCCGGCGACCTGCCCGACGTGGTCGGCTCGGTCTCCCTCGCCGGCATCCGTACGCTCGCCGGCAACGAGCTGCTGCACGCCTCGGCGAACGCGGAGGTCGTCGACAAGCTGGGCAGGCAGACGTTCTCCCCCCGGGCGCTGGAGCTCACCGCCGACGACGGCAAACAGCTCTCCGTGCCCAGCGACGGGTGGGGGCAGCTGCTCGTCTACCGCAAGGACCTGTTCACCGCGGCCAACCTGCCCGCCCCCGACACGTACGAGCGGATCACCGCCGCCGCGACGAGGTTGAACACCGGCGGCGTCGCCGGCATCACCGCGGCGACCGCCCCCAGCGACGTGTTCACCCAGCAGACCTTCGAGCACCTGGCGCTGGCCAACGGCTGCCAGCTCACCGACGACTCGGGGAAGGTGACACTTGACTCGCCCCAGTGCGTCGAGGCGTTCCGCTTCTACGGTGACCTGATCCGCACCAGCTCGGTGCGCGGCGCGCAGGACGTGGACACCACCCGGGCCACCTACTTCGCCGGCAAGGCGGCCATGGTGGTGTGGTCGCCGTTCATCCTCGACGAGCTGGCCGGGCTACGCAACGACGCCAAGCCGACCTGCCCCCAGTGCCAGGCCGACCCGGCTTTTCTGGCGAAGAACAGCGGGTTCGTCACCGCGATCAAGGGCCCGAACGGCACCGAACCGGCCCAGTACGGCGAGATCAGCTCCTGGGCGGTGCTCGACGGCGCGGCGGCCGACCCGGCGAAGTCCTTCGTGGAGTACATGCTCGGCGACGGCTACCCGCGCTGGTTCGGCATGTCCCCCGAGGGCCGCTTCCCGGTCCGCAAGGGCACCCCGGCCGAGCCGGAGGCGTACCTGACCGCCTGGAACACCAGCCAGGCAGGGGTGGACGCGAAGAAGCCCCTCGCCGACGTGTACGGCGACGAGGTGCTGGCCACGCTGCGCCGCAGCCCGGACACGTTCGGGCGGTGGGGCCTCAGTCAGGGGCAGGGCAAGCTGGTCGGCGCCATGCTCGGCGAGTTGCCGGTGCCCAAGGTGCTCGGAGACCTCGTCTCCGGCAAGTCCGACGCGGCGGCCACCGCCGAACGCGCGACAAAGGACGTCGACGCCATCAAGGCGGGCGTCAATTGACCACCACCGCGCCGGGCCCCGGCCGCTCCCCCACCCGGGAGCGGCCGGCGTCACCCCGACGCCGACCACTGACCCTGCGCCGCCGCGAGTCCCGGGCCGGGCTCGCGCTCGTCGCGCCGACCCTGCTCGTCACCATCGCGGTCATCGGCATCCCGATCGTGTGGACCATGGTGCTCGCCTTCCAGCGGGTCCGGCTCGCCACGCTGCGCAAGACCGGCCTGTTCGGCGAGTTCACCATGGACAACATCGACCGGGTGCTGCACACGCCCGGCTTCGCCGAGACGCTCTGGGTCACGCTCGTCTACAGCATCGGCGGCACCGTCGGGTCGATCCTGCTCGGTCTCGTCGCCGCCCTCGTCGTCCGCCGGCCGTTCCGGGGCCGCACCCTGGTCCGGGCGTCCATGCTGCTGCCGTACGTGGCGCCGGTGGTCGCGGTGACGTTCGTCTGGCAGGTGATGCTCGACCCGCAGCTCGGCATCGTCAACGCCTGGGGTCAACGCCTGCTCGGGTGGGACGCTCCGGTGCCGTTCCTCAGCCAGGAGTCGACAGCGCTGGCCACGGTGATCGTCTTCGAGGCCTGGCGGTACTTCCCGTTCGCGTTCCTGTTCCTGCTGGCCCGGCTCCAGGCGGTGCCCGGTGAGTTGGAGGAGGCCGCCCGCGTCGACGGCGCCACCCCCACCCAGCGGTTCCGGCACATCCTGCTGCCGCAGCTGCTGCCGGTGATCGCCCTGCTGGGCGTGCTGCGCTTCATCATGACGTTCAACAAGTTCGACGACGTCTACCTGCTCACCGGGGGTGCCGCCGGCACCGAGGTGGTAAGCGTGCGGGTGTACGAGTTCCTCACCGCCCGTACCGACATCGGGGCGGCGGCCGCGCAGGCGGTCGTGCTGGCCGTGGTGCTCATCGTGTTCGTGCTGATCTATCTGCGCTTCTTCGGACGGAGGGTGGGCTGATGGACCGGGACGTGGTCGAGACGGTGAGCCTGCGTTGGCTGCGCCGCCTGGTGATCGCCGTGTTCCTGGCGGTGACCGTCTTCCCCTTCTACTACATGCTGGTGCTCTCGGTGCGCCCGATCGAGCGGCTGCTGCTCGACCCCGGCGCGCTCGTGGTCGGCTTCGGTGAGCTGACCGTGGCCACGTACGCCGAGGTGCTCAAGGCCACCGACGACGGCGGCCAGGGTTTCCTCACCTTCATCCGCAACAGCGGGCTGGTCGCCGTCGCGGCGACCGTGCTCACCCTGCTGGTCGCCATCCCCGGCGCGTACGCGGTGGCCCGGTTGCGGTTCTTCGGCCGCCGGCAGGTGGACTTCCTGTTCCTGGCGGTCTACCTGTTCCCGTCGATCGTCATCGCGATCCCGCTGTTCGTGGTCTTCACCCGGGCCGGGCTGCGCGGCTCGCTCTTCGGTCTGGTGCTCGTCTACATCTCGCAGACGCTGCCGGTCTCGGTCTACATGCTGAAGAACTACTTCGAGACCATCCCGGTCAGTCTGGAGGAGTCCGCCGCCATCGACGGCGCCGGGCGGCTCGGCATCATCCGGCGCGTCAGTCTGCCCCTGGCGATGCCGTCGATCATGGCGGTCGCCCTCTACGACTTCATGATCGCCTGGAACGAGTTCCTCTTCGCGCTGCTGTTCCTCGTCGACAAACCCGACCGCTGGACGGTGTCACTGGGGTTGTCCCTGCTCGCCGACGGGGTGGAGGTGCCCAAGACGGTGCTGATGGCCGGGTCGGTCGTTCTCACCCTGCCCATCGTGATCCTCTTCTTCGCCAGCGAGCGCCTGCTCACCGAGGGGCTGACCAGCGGCGCGGAGAAGGGATGATCGTCTCCTCCCGGTCGCCCGCCGGGCTCCCACCGGCCCGGTTACGGTGGCCGTATGGCCAACCCGACCCGCTGGGCGACCGACACCGGCCCCGAGCACTCACAGTGGTACATCGACAGGTTCCGCAAGCTCGTGGCCGAGGGCGCGGACCTGGCCGGCGAGGCCCGCCTGGTCGACACTCTGGTGGCGCCCGGCTCCCGGATCCTCGACGCCGGCAGCGGCACCGGCCGGGTCGGTGCCGCACTGGCGCAGCGGGGGCACACGGTCGTCGGGGTGGACGCCGATCCGGCGCTCGTGGACGCCGCCCGCGCCGACTACCCCGGCCCGACGTGGCTGGTCGCCGACCTCGCCGAACTGGACCTGCCCGCGCTTGGTAAGACGGAGCCGTTCGACGCCGCGGTGCTGGCCGGCAACGTCCTCGCCTTCGTCGCCGTCGGCACCGAACCGGAGGTGCTGCGCCGGGTGGCCGCACACCTGCGCCCCGACGGCGTGCTGACAGTGGGCTTCGGCACCGAGCGCGGTTATCCGCTCACCGCGTTCGACGCCGACGCGGTGGCCGCCGGGCTGCGCGTGGAGCACCGCTTCGCGACCTGGGACCTGCGCCCGTGGCGCGACGACGCCCCGTTCGCGGTCACCATCCTGCGCCGCCCACCCAACTGACCACCACCTGCACGACTACTTCCCGGTGATCAAGAGGTTTGCGTCAGGCTCGCGCCACGTTCTGACGCAAACCTCTTGATCACCGCCGCGGGGGCGCAGGGCCGGAGGGGTTCGGGGGTCAGTCTGGGGCTGCGACGGCTCGGGCGGCGGACGGGTCCAGGGTCGCGCCGGCCGGCACCAGGCTGATCAGACCGGCCGGCAACCGCACCGGTCGCACGTCGCGGTAGCCGAGCATCGGCAGCACCTCCCGGTCGGCAAGCACGTACCGGCGACCCAGGTCGGTGACCACGGAGACGGCGCCGCCGGTCGCACCGGGCGCCGCGGCGGCCTCGACCACCGCGCCGCGACCCGGCTCCACCACCACGTGGTCGGCCAGCACCGCGCCGCCGGTCGGCGCGGTCCGTGGAGAAGCCGCCAGATCCCGCAGCGGTACGCCCCACCGCACCTCACCCACCCCGCCGTCGTCGCCGACGCGGGTGCAGAGCGCGCCGCCGTCGCCGGCCGCGAGCCGGGGCGGTATCGGTGGTGGGGCGGTCGGGCCGGTCGGGGCGAGATCGGGCACCGTGGGCAGAGCGGCGAACCGACCCAAGGTCATCGGCACCGGCTCGCCCTGCCCGGTGCGGGCCAGCAACAGCCCCGCCTGCAACTCGGTGATGCCGGCCAGGCCGGCGTCGAGGGCCACCGCGTACTGCCGTCCGCCACCGGAGTTGCTCACCACGTAGACCGTGCCGACCGGCGCACCCGGCACCCGGGTGGCGGGCCGGCCCAGCGCGGGAAGGTCGAGCGGGGCGAGGTCGGCGCCGGCGGGCAGCGAGTTGAGCAGGGCCGGTGCCACCGGAACCGCCTGGGCCCGGGTAGTGGCGAGCGCCGCCAGCACCCGGTTGGGGTCACGGACCAGGTAGCGCCGCTGGTGCCAGACAAGGTGCAGCCCGCCGTCGGGGTGACGCAGCAGCAGCGCCTCGTCGCCAAGCGGCCGGCCGCCGTCGGGCTCGGTGCCGATCAGCAGCGCGGAGCGGGGCGCCTCGGCGGGCGGGACTGTCGAACAGACCGTCCACGCGGTGGTGGACAGCCGGCCGGGCGCGGGCAGCGAGTCGGGGGCGTCGGCGATGCCCAACGGCAGCCCGCGCGGCACTCCGTCGATCGTGCGTCGGGACACCAGCACGGTCTTCGAGCGGTCCGCCCCGACGATGAGCAGCGCCGAGGCGTAGTTGAGCACCGGGTGCAGCTTCTGCTCGCGATAGACGAACCGGGCGCCGGACTCCTTCTCCACGATCACCGCGCTCGGGTCGCGCCAGCCCTTGCCACCCCCGGCGAACAGCCCGTAGAGGGCGAAGCCACCGAGCCCGATCGCCGCGACCAGGACGCTGGCCAGGCCGGCGCCGGCCAGCCGCCGAAACGGTGACTGCGCGGGGTCGGTCTCCCGCATGACCAGGGCGGCGACTGCCCGCTGGACGCTGAACTGGTAGGAGTGCAGCTGGTCCTGCCGCGACGGCATGAGTCCCCTCCGGTGAGTCGACCGGGCACAGGATATGCGCTGCGTCGATGTCGCGCGGACCCTGCGTGGCCGCCCGTCGTGGGGCAACCGGTACCATCCGTGGACGAATCCGGCGGCGAGAGGGCACCCGTGGGCGCGCGTTTCGAAGAGCTGGCCTGGCGGGAGACTCCGATCGGGGCGATCAGCCTGCGTCGACGCCGTGACCCGGCACTGCAGGTCGAGGTGTACGAGGTCAAGCTCGACGACGAGTACCTGATGTCCAGCCTCTTCCCGGTCGCGGAGATCGAGCTGGCCCGGCTCGGTCTCGCCGAGGTGGCTGGTGACTCGCTCGACGTGGTGGTGGGCGGTCTCGGGTTGGGCTACACCGCCTGCGCGGCACTCGGCGACCCCCGGGTGCGATCCCTGCTGGTGGTGGAGGCGATCGAGGACGTGATCGACTGGCACCGGCGCGGCCTGCTGCCGTTCGCGGCGGGGCTCGCCGAGGACCCCCGGACCCGCTTCGTGCAGGCCGACTTCTTCGCGGCGGTCGCCGGTGACACCGGCTTCGACACCGAAGCGCCCGGTCGGCGCTTCGACGCCGTGCTGCTCGACGTCGACCACTCCCCCCGCAACGTCCTGCATCCGAGCCACGCGGCGTTCTACCCGCCGGCCGGGTTGCGCCGGCTGGCCGCTCTGCTACGCCCCGAGGGTGTCTTCGCGCTCTGGTCGGACGACCCGCCGGACGCCGAGTTCACCGAGGCGCTCACCCAGGTGTTCGCGACCGTACGGGCGCACGTCGTGCCGTTCGCCAACCCGCTGACCGGCGGGGAGTCGGCGAACACCGTCTACGTGGCGCGTACCGGCCCCTGATCGACTCGGCTGCGCCGTCCGCGCATGGTGTCGGTCTAGCGGGGAATGTGTACCCGGGGCCCGCCGCACCAGGCGCGGCCGGTTACGGGAGGTCGACATGCGCGCACTGCTCTGGGTCGTCGGCGTGGTCGCCGGCGTGCTGATCCTGCTCGGGTTGATCCTCGAGGCGGTTCGCTGGCTGATCATCATCGGTCTGATCGCGCTGGTGATCGTGATCGTCTGGGGCGTCGTCAAGGGACGGCAGGCGGTGCAGCACCAGGGTCGACGACGCTGACCGGTCAGAACCAGTCCGGACGCATGTCGAGGGTCGTCCGGTCCCGGCTGTCCAGCAGGTCGAACTGCGGGCCGGTCCGGGGCAGCTCGACGGTGAAGAAGTAGCGTGCGGCCTGCCGCTTGCCGGCGTGGAACGCGTCGCCGGTCCCCTCCGGCGGCAGTGCCAGCACCTGCTCCAACCACATCCACGCGATCACCACGTGCCCGACGGCCTCCAGGTAGGCGCTGGCATTGGCCAGCGCGAGCACCGGGTCACCGTCGGCCCAGAGTCGACGGGTGACCGCGACGACCCGGTCCACAGCGTCGGCCAGCCGGTCCGCCAGCTCGGTCGCCTCTCCCCCGGCCTTGCGGGCCCGCTCGACCGTGTCGCCGATCGTCGCCGTCAGCAGGGCGAGACCGGCGCCGCCCTGCATGGTCACCTTGCGCCCCAGCAGATCCAACGCCTGGATGCCGTGGGTGCCCTCGTGGATCGGGTTGAGCCGGTTGTCCCGGTAGTGCTGCTCCACGTCGTGGTCGCGCGTGTAGCCGGCACCGCCGAGCACCTGGATCGCCAGGTCGTTGGCGGCGAGGCACCACTGCGACGGCCAGCTCTTGGTGATCGGGGTGAGCACGTCAAGCAGCAGGTGCGCGCGCTCGCGGTCAGCCTCGGCCGGTGCGGTCTTCTGCTCGTCGAGCAGCCGAGCGCAGTAGAGCACCAGCGCCAGCGCACCCTCCACGTAGCTCTTCTGCGCCAGCAGCATCCGTCGTACGTCGGGGTGGTCGATGATCGGCACCTGGGCGGCGGCCGGGTCCTTCGCGCCGACCGGCCGGCCCTGCGGCCGCTCCTTCGCGTACGCCAGGCTCTTGAGATAGCCGGTGTAGCCAAGCGCGGTGGCGCCCGCCCCGACCCCGATCCGGGCCTCGTTCATCATGTGGAACATCTGCGCCAGCCCCTGGTGCGGCGCACCGACCAGATGGCCGACCGCTCCGGGCTCGCCGGCCGGGGTGTGCGCGCCGTCACCGAAGTTGAGCAGGGTGTTCGTGGTCCCCCGGAACCCCATCTTGTGGTTGAGCCCGGCCAGCGCCACGTCGTTGCGCTCACCGAGCGACCCGTCCGGGCCGACCAGCACCTTGGGCACGATGAACAGCGAGATGCCCTTGACCCCGGGCGGCGCGCCGGGGATGCGCGCCAGCACCAGATGGACGATGTTCTCGGCCAACTCGTGGTCGCCACCGGAGATCCACATCTTGGTGCCGAAGAGCCGGTACGTGCCGTCCGCCTGCGGCTCGGCGCGGGTGGTGATGTCGGCCAGTGAGCTGCCTGCGTGCGGCTCGGACAGGCACATGGTGCCGAAGAACCGGCCGTCGAGCATGGGCCGGACGTAGGTGTCCACCTGCTCGGGGCTGCCGTGCGCCAGCAGGAGGTTGGCGTTGCCCAGGGTGAGGAACGGGTACGCCGAGGTGGCCACGTTTGCCGCCTGGAACCAGGTGAAGCAGGCCGCCGCGACCGCGTGCGGCAGTTGCAGGCCACCGACCGTGGCGTCCAGCCCGGCGGTGAGCAGACCCGTCTCGGCGAAGCTGTCCAACGCGGCACGGATCTGCGGAATCAGCCGCACCCGCTGCCCGTCGACTGTGGGTTCGGCCAGGTCGGCGGCCCGGTTGTGCGGGGCGAACTGTTCGGTGGCCACCCGCTCGGCGAGGTCCAGCGCGTCGTCGAACGTCTCCCGGGAGTGCTCGGCGTAGCGGGGACGCTCGACGAGGTCGGACACCCGCAGCCACTCGTGCAGCAGGAAGTCGAGGTCACGACGGGAGAGCAGGGTGGACGGCACGGCACTCCTCAGCGGGCACGGGTACGTCGGGACGGCGCAGATTCGCCCCGGCTTATCCTGGCCGATCGACCGGGCGCGCACCACCGGGCGGGGTGGGGTTCGACGAGCGGGACTTGTCACACCGTTCGGCTAGCGTTCTTGTCCGTGACCGCACCCGGAGACGTCCCGCCCGAGGTCCTCGACCGGCTGCGGCCGATCTGTCTCGGGCTGCCGGAGACCTACGAGGAGCCGGCCTGGGTGGGCACCCGCTGGCGGATCCGCAGGCGGACCTTCGCCCACGTGCTCACCGTCGACCCCGATCGCCAGCCGGTCCACGCACGCGCCGCCGCCCTCGGGCAGCCCGCCTGCCTGCTGACCTTCCGATCGCCGCTCGACGAGATCGCCGGGCTCCTCGCCACGGGGCACCCCTTCTACAAACCGGACTGGAGCCCGAACGTGATGGGCATGGTTCTCACCGAGGACGTCGACTGGGAGGAGGTGAACGAGTTGCTCACCGAGAGCTTCTGCGTCATGGCCCCGAAGCGGCTCGCCGCAAGGGTCGGCCCGCCGGCACCGTCGGCCGGCTGAGCACGGCGGGCCTTCGACCGCCGGTTTCGGCCGACACGCTCCGGGGATACCGCGCGATGTCGTCGCTGCCCACCGAGGAGGATCCCCGGTTGACGCCGGTGTTCCAGGAGGACCGGGTGTGCACGGGCGTCACCACCGTGCGCGGGCGGGTGTTCCTGAGTTACCCGTCGGCGGACAGGCCCGGCGTGCAGGTGGTGGAGGTGCTGCCGGACGGGCGGCGTGAGCCGTACCCCGATGCCGCCTGGAACCGCGCGAACCAGCCGCCGGACGGGGCGTTCGTGCACGTCAACGGTCTGCGGGCTGGCCCGGACGGCCGGCTGTGGATCGTCGACTCGGGTGCGCCGCAGGTCGGGGGCGCGCAGGTGCCGGGCGGTGCTCGGCTGATCGCTGTCGACCCGGACGGCGACCACGTGCAGCGGGTGCACCACCTCGACGAGGCGGTGCACCCGGGCAGTTACGTCGACGACGTCCGGTTCAACGGCCGGATGGCGTATCTCAGCGACGCCGGAGCGCCCGGCCTCATCGTGCTCGACCTGGTCTCGGGTCGGTCGCGACGGGTGCTGGACGGGCATCCGAGCACGGTGGGCGGCCCGGTGGTCGCCGACGGTCGCGCGCTGCGTGACCCGGACGGCGCCGAGGTACGCCTGCACGTCGACCAGCTGGAGGTGTCGCCGGATGGCAGGTGGCTCTACTACCAGCCGGCCTCCGGTGGGATGTCCCGCGTGGCGACCCGCTGGTTGGACGACCCGTCGGTGTCCGCGGACGAGCTGGCCCGCAGGGTGCAACGGTGGTGTGACACGCCCAGCACCGGCGGCACGGCCATCGACGCCACCGGCGCCATCTACCTCAGCGACCTGGAACGGCGGCGCGTCCTCGTCCTCGCACCGGACCGCAGCGTGCGTACGCTCGTCGCCGACCCCCGGCTGGCCTGGGTGGACGCGATGTGGCTGGACGCCGATGCCCGGCTCTGGATGCCGGCGGCCCAGCTACACCTGACCGCCGGGCTCAACGGCGGCGTCGCGGCTGTCGACTACCCGGTCCACATCTACCGGATGCCGGTGGAGACCGGGCCGCCCGCCGTGGACCACGACTGAGGGGCCGACCTGTCGCAGGTCGGCGTTAGGCTCCCGGCCATGGCTGATTTCGTGCTGGTGGCGGGGGCGTGGCTGGGGTCGTGGGCATGGGGCGAGGTGGTGCCGCCGCTGCGGGCGGCCGGCCATGGCGCTCACCCGCTGACCCTCTCCGGCCTCGCCGAGCGGCGGGGTGTGCCCGCCGGGCAGCAGACCCACGTGCAGGACATCGTCGACGAGGTCGAGCGCCGCGACCTGCGCGACGTGGTGTTGGTCGGCCACAGTTACTCGGGCATCCCGGTGGGTCAGGCCGCCGAGCGGATCGGTGACCGGCTGACGCGGGTGGTCTTCGTCGACTCCGAGGTGCCGGTCGACGGTGGGTCGTTCGCCTCCGGTTGGTGGCAGGGCCAGTCGGCGTTCGAGGCGCAGCTCGCCGGCAACGGCGGCGTCTGGGCTCCGCTCGGCGCGGGCGACTTCGACGGTCAGGGTCTCACCGACGAGCAGGTCGCGCGCCTGGTCGAGGGGTCGACCGCGCACCCGGGCGCCACGCTCACCGAGCCGGCCGCGCTGAGCCGACCGCTTGGTGAGCTGCCGGCAACGTACGTCAAGTGCCTGCTCGACGGGCCCGAGCCCAACGACGCGGTGGCCAAGCTGCTGGCCAGCGACAGGTGGCGACTCGTCACGATGGACACCGGCCACTGGCCGATGTTCTCGCAGCCCGCCGAGCTGGCCCGGCTCCTGCTGGCGGAGGCCGCCTGAGCCGGCACCGGCTGGCACTGTCGGCGCCTCACCCACCGCCGTCACGAGCAGGCCGACCCGCGCGGCGAGCGGTCAGGTCACCGGTTCGTCGAGGGTGTGGATGTGGCGCACCGGCGAGGCGAGCAACCAGAGCACCGCGAGCACGCCACCCAGACCGGCGATGACCAGGGTGGGCCGCAGCCCGATGGTGGTGCCCAACGCCCCGCCGACAAGCGCGCCGAGCGGTCGGATGCCGTAGTTGACGGCGCTGTAGGCACCGGCCCGCCGGCCTCGCGCGTCGTCGGGTGTCACGGCGGTGAGCAGGGCGTTGAGGTTCACGTCCATCAGCATCACCCCGATGCTGGAGACCAGCTCGATGGCCGCCAGCATCGCCACCTTCGTCCACGTCGGTCCGGACACCAGCGCGGTCAACGCCAGCGGCGCGGGGAAGAGCACCGCGCCGATCATGGCGGTCCGGCCCAGGCCGATGGCACGGGAGACGCGCGGCGCGAGCGCCGCTCCCGCGAACCCGCCGAGCGCTCCGACCCCGAAGGCGATGCCGATCGCGCCGGCCGACAGGCCGAGTTCACGGCTGACGTAGAGCACCAGCAGCGCGCTGGCGATGAAGGTGAAGAAGTTGACGGTGCTGGTGCAGCCGAGGGCGGCCCGCAGCACCGGGTGCCGCAGCACCAGTGTGAGTCCTTCGCGGACCAGGCCGAGCGTGGACGTTCGACGCGGCGGCGGAGGCGTCTCGGTCACCGGGATGCGGCCGAGCAGCAGCGCGGAGCCGAGGAACGACACCGCGTCGACGAGGATCGCGACCGGCGCGCTGAGGGCCTGGACCAGCCCACCGCCGACGGCCGGGCCGGCGATGAAGGACAGCGACCGGCTCATGCTCAGCTTGCTTGTGGCGTCCACGTACGCCGATCGGGGCACCAGCGCGACGAAGAACGCCTGACGCGCCATGGCGAACAGGACGGCTCCGAGGCCGGTGAGCAGCGCCACCAGGTAGAGCTGGGTGAGGGTGATCGCGTCGAAGAGGTAGGCCACCGGCAGGCTGATCAGCACCGCTGCGCGGACCAGGTCCGCGATGATCAGGAGTCGCCGCTTGTGGGTGCGCTGGTCGACCCACGCGCCGAGGAAGAGGCCCAGGAGGTTGGGCAACCAGATCAACGCGGTGAGGACGCTCACCTGTGCGGGTGTCACGGTGAGCAGGGTGACGGCTATCAGCGGTAGGGCCAGTTCGCTGATCCGGTCACCGAACTGGGAGATCGTCTCGCTGATCCAGAAGGTGCGGAACCGCCGGTCGCGGTGCAGGGCTGGCGCGGGGGCGGTGTCGGTGGCGGTCATGACGCGGCCAGGTCGTCGCCGGGCTCGGGCAGGAGGTAGCGCAGCATCCGGACGATCCGCGCGTCGGTCGGCGCCGTGGCGTCGTCCTTGCGCCGCACGTACGGGGCGATCAGCTCCTCGATCGCGGCTTCCAGCTGTTGCAGCTCCTCGGGGGTGGCCACGAAGCTGGTGTCGGAGACACCGGACACGCCGCGCCACTGCGTGTCCAGCCGCGGTTCGTCGTGCAGCAGCCACCGCTGCGGCGCCTCGGCGATCCGGGCGAACATCTCGCCGCGTAGTTGACGGCCGGCAGCCTGCCCCTCGGCATCGTCGGGCAGGTTGAAGCGGAAGCCCCGGGCGGCCGCCTGCCACCAGCGCTCACGCTTGCTGGCGGTGCCCTCCGCGTCGACGACCAGGCCGAACGTCGCGAGGTGCCGCAGGTGCCAGCTGACCACTGACGGGGTGGCGCCGACGTGCGGCGAGAGCCCGGTGGCGGTGGCCGGGCCGTGCCGCTGGAGGCGGTCGAGGATGGCCAGCCGCACCGGGTGGGCCAGCGCCCGCAGCGCCTGCGGCTCGGTGATCTCGAAATCCCCGTACGGATTCTTGAGAGACATGTTTCGAGAGTAGTCTCTCAGATCAGATCGGGGCAACCCCGAGCCGTCGCAGCGGCACGCTGATCAGGCGATGCCCAGCCGCGCCAACGGCTCCACCAGCTCCCGCTCCTCGTAGCTGAGGTGCGACAGGAGGGCGTCGGTCAGCAGGTCCACCGCGGCCCGCAACTCGGCGAGGCCGTCCGGAGACCCGACGTAGGCGACAAGCGCCCGGTCGACACCCTCGAGCACGTCGTGGATGACGTGGTGCTCCTGCTCCAACCGGTCGACCACCGGGCCGAGTCGCGGGTCGCTCGCCCGCAGCCGTGGGAAGAACGACTGGTCCTCGATCGTGTGATGGGTGGTGACGATGCGGCAGTACGACTCGCAGTAGACGCCGAGCGTCCAGCGGTTCTGCCGCATGGTCATCGTGTTGATGTGCGACCGGGCCGCCCCGGCGTCGATCTCACCTGCCGCCACCTGCTCGATCAGGTCGTGGATCTGGGCCAGCTCGGCACGCAGACCGTCGTGGATCTGCACCAGGTGCGCGCCGGTGGCCTGCTCCTGCGGGGTGTACGTGCGCTCCGGGTCGGGCGCGGGCCCGGTCGGCCGGGTCGACTCGTCCCACACCCGCTGCTCGCTTCGTCGTACCCCGTCGTCGGGGGTCGGCACCACGGCGAACCCGCCGCCGGCCGCGGTGGCCCGGCTCGCCCGGACCGGCGAGGCCGCGACCGGCGGCGGGGTGCTCGTCGCGACCGCGCCCTGGCCCCGCTCGGCCGCGACCAGCTCGCGGACCGCGGGGGCCACCTCGCCGGCGAACCGGCGCAGGTCGTCGGGGTCGTCGCTGCCGAGGATGAAGGCGCTGACGCCGTCGTCAAGTGCCAGCTCGGCCAGTTCCTCGGCCCACTGCTCGGCGGGCCCGTTCAGCGGGCCGCGGCCGATGGTGGCGAACTCGCCGGAGATGTTGAGCAGTCGACGGACGTCGCGTGGGGACCGGCCGGCCTGCTGCGCGGCGTCGTCGATGATCGCGTTGCCCTTGGCCAGGTCACCGGGCTGGAGGTAGCCCAGCGTGGGCAGCCAGCCGTCGCCCCGGCGACCGGTGAGCTGGAGCATCCGGGGCTTGTACGCACCAAGCCAGATCGGCACCGCGTGAGCCGGCGCGGGCCCACGCTTGGCGCCCACCACCCGGTAGAACTCGCCGTCGACCCGCACTCCACCGCGCGTCTCGACGTCCCAGAGCTGGCGGATGGCGTCGATGGCCTCCTCCAACGCCCGGACGCCCTGGCCGGGGGTCAGCCGCCGGCCGCCCATGGCCTCGATCGCGTCCCAGAACGCCCCCGCCCCGAGACCGAGGCCGACCCGGCCACCGCTGAGCAGGTCCAGGCTGGCCACGCTGCGGGCGAGCACCGCAGGCGGGCGCAGCGGCAGGTTCGTCACGTTCGCGGCCAGGTGCACCCGGCTGGTGCGGGCCGCGACGAAGCTCAGCAGCGTCCAGGTGTCGAGGAACGCCGGCTGGTAGGGGTGGTCCTGGAAGGTGACCAGGTCGAGCCCGACCTGCTCGGCCAGGACGGCGATGGCGACCGTGCGGTCCGGAGCGCCGGCGCTGGGGGTGACGAAGGATCCGAAGACCAGGTCGTGGCCGTAGTCGCTCATCTGCGCGCCTCCCGATTCACCCGACGCCTCGGGCGACGCGTCGTGACCTTAACCTTATGCCACACAGAACATCTGCTGCCAACAAGGTCTGGCTCACTGCGCTATTGTCGGGGCATGACGGGTGTCACTCGCCGGCCGGACCGGCCCGATCCGCTCGACGACGACCTGGGGTGGATGCTCGGGATCGTCTTCCGCGGCTACGTCCGGGCAGCCGAACACGCGTTCACCGACTTCCCCGGCGGCCCCCGCGGCTACCAGTTGCTCACGGCGGCGCTCACCGGGCCGGCCCGCAACCAGGGCGCGATCGCCGAGGAGATCGGCATCGACCGGACCGTCCTGACGTACCTGATCGACGACCTGGAGCGGCCCGGTTTCGTCACCCGTCGGGCCGACCCCGCCGACCGGCGCAACCGGTTGGTCGAGGTCACCGACGCCGGCCGTGCCGCGTGGGAGCAGCGGCGGTCGGCGCTGCGGCAGGTCGAGTCGCACCTGTTGGGGGCGCTGACGCCGACCGAGTCGACGACGTTGCGCTCACTACTGCAGAAGGTCGCCTGCTCGGCCCAGGCGGTCGACCCGCTGCGCGACCTCTGCGAGGTGGTGACGCGGGCGCAGGCCGACCCGGCACCCGCTGCCCCCCGGGACGGTGCCGCGGCGGCGCCGAGCGGGCCGACCACCACCCCCCGAGCCCGCCGCCGCAGAGCCGACTGACCTGCGGGCGGGTCCGGTCCGGCACCACCCGACGTCGTCCGTCGAGCGGTGCCGGACCGGCCCGCTGTGTCGCTACCGCGCCTTGGTCAGCGCACGTGCACGAACACCGGGTTCGAGTAGAACCACAGGTCGTCCCACGGGCTCTCCAGCCCGTCGGCGAGCGGCTCGGCCTCGTCGGTGCTGGTACCACGCACCCGCGCGTAGGTGTCCGCCTCGACATTGCGCAGGGTGTGCCGGATGACGTAGCTGTCGCCGTGCCGACGCCAGTCCCGCGGGCCGAACCGGGCCGCCACAGTGGTGGTGGGGTTGGTGTCGGCGTCCAGGTTGGCGCTCGGGCCGGTGATCTGGCCGACGATCAGGTCGACGCGGCGGACCTCGGGCCGGTCGCCGTTCGCGTTCACCCCACCCAGCGGGCGGAACGTGATCTCGATCTCGACGTCGGTACGACTCCGCCGGCTCACCGTGATCGTCTCGCCCACCTCGGCGGTCCTGCCCTGGGACGTCGCGGTGACGTCGAGGCTGCGGATCAGGTCACCGGTGGTGACCCAGATCCGGCCGTTGCGCAGACCGTCCATGATGTCGCCGTAGTCCTGACGGGCGTGCACGTACGTCTTGCTGTACTCGCCGGGCCAGAAGTCGGAGCCGCCGCGGGTCCAGTGCACGTGCGAGTCCGAGGTCGCGGTGATCCACCAGCGCCGACCCTCGCCGAGCAGGGAGTCCCACAGGCCGCCGACCCGGGCGGTCATCTGGTCGAAGCCACCGTAGGTGGGGTGGTTGCCGTACCCGCCCCGCTTGCCGCCGTTGAGCGGGCCGGCCTGGTGGCCGGGCGCGCCCTCGAAGCCGATGTAGACGTCCGGTGCGGCGTTGTTGCCGTTGCGGAACTCGCGCGGAGTGTCCTGGCCGTAGACGCCGAGACCGGGCGCCGAGCGGGACGCGTGGTGGGCGATCACCAGCGGCTTGTGCGGCATGCCCCGGGCGACCTTGAGGAACTCCACCATCTTGGCCTCGGTGTCGCGGGCCGGGTCGGTGGGGAACGCGTCGTACTTGGCGAACCGGCTCTCCAGCTCGAAGAGCTGCTTCGCCTCGTCGTCGTGGCGCGGGATCATCAGCGTGTGGTGGTCCAGCGAGGGCGCGTCGAACTCCATGCCCCAGAACTGGAGCACCTCGGGGACCAGCTTGCGGGAGCGCAGCAGGTCGGGGTACGCCTGCTCGATGTTCACCTTGGAGTGGGTCGGCCCACCGTGGTCGGTGCACATGGCCCAGGTCAGACCGAAGTTCTTCGCCATGATGGCGTTGGTGACGATCGGGTAGACCGCGTCCGCGCCCTTGTGGAAGACGATCGGCGACTTCGTGGTGTCGAACTCGCCGCTGTACTCGGAGTGGATGTGGTGGTCGCCCGCGCGCCACGCCCGGTTCTTGGAGGTGCCCCGGTCGCTCTTGTCGTCGTCACCCGGTCGGCGGTCCTCGTCGGCCCACGCCGCGCCGGCACCGACCAGAGGGCTGGCGGCGGCCAGCGTCGCGCCGACGCCCGCGTACTTGACCAGCTTGCGCCGGGACAGCTGCGCGTGCTCGGTCTCTTCGGGATGCTTGTCTCTCACGTGAGAGCCTCTTTTCGATCAAGCGATTGCTCTTTCGATCAAGGAGCCTCGGAGAGGGTGGTGAACACCCGCCGTACGCAGCGGGTGCGCGTGATGAATACCCGGGTCAGATGCGTGCGCGGGGCAGCCAACCCAGGAATCGGAGCCGGACCCGGGGCAGTGGCAGCGTGGGCAGGTCCTGGGCGGCGGCGACGAGGCAGGAGCCGAGATAGACCGCGAGGGAGGCGCGCGCTCCGCCGAACTCGGCGAGCAGTTGGCTCTGCTTGGTGGCGCAGGGCCACTCGCGCCCGCATCCGGTGCACGTCCAGCTCGGCGGGTTCGGGAGGTGCTCCGGCAGCTTGGCGCGGCGGTAGCGACCGACGACGCTGTTGTCCGGCCGTACGTCGCGACGCCGCGCAACGGGGCCCTCGTTGCGGTGCGTCACCGGACGCCTTGCGGGCAGGTAGCGCCCGACGGTGCCGAAGAGCACCCCGACGCGGATCAGGGCGTCCGGTCCGACGTGCTGGGTCAGCAACGCGGTCATCAGGTAGTGCCCCAGCAGGTCGAAGGCGTCACGGTGCAAACCCAGGTCGCGGCAGAGGTCGACGAATTCCGGTGTGGTCAGCGGCACCCGGTCGTCGAGGGCGCGGCGCAGCACCTCACGCAGCCCGCCCCCGAGCATCTCCAGCGCGTCCCCCTCGCCCAGACCCAGGCTGTCCTCGTCCGCCACCCGGGCCAGCGCCTCGGCCACGGCCAGCCGAACGACGCGGTCAGGATCAGTACCGTCCAACGCTTCCCCCTTGGTGGGCCGGTCTCCCGGCAGCGACCCGATCACCCTCCGACGAATCATGAACAAGATTTCGCCGTCGGCTGCGGGGGTGGCTAGGACAGCAGGCGCAGAATCATTCGGCGCGCTAGTCGGAAAACGAAGTCGAGAGACCGACACATCGCGGTGATTCGCAGGACACCACGCAAGCGATTGTCGTATGGTGACATTCCCATCTACAGATATTGCGTCTCAGAGCTACTGAATGATCAGGCTCAACCGGTCGCTGCCGTCCCGCTCGCGACGTTCCACCGCACCGCCGGCCACCGACGTGCCAGGTCACCCGCCGAGCACCCGGTACGTCCCGATCCTGCCATCGGCACCCGTTCCACCAACCGGCGGCACCTCCACCGGACGGAGACAGCGGATGACGCCATCGCCAGTGCAGACCCACAATTTCGACAGCCGTGACCCGGCGGCGATCCAGGAATTCCTGTCCGCGACCTACGACCCGAAGCTGCGCATCCAGAGCAGAAACGGATACCGGCTCACCCACCACCGCGTCGACACCGGCCCCTTCGCCATGGCGACGACCCGCCAGACCGGGCACCTCGAGATCGGTGCCAGCACCCTCGACGGACTGGTCGTCGGTCGCGCCCGCACCGCCCGCGTCGACCGCTCCTGCGCCGGGTCGGCCCACCGGTTCGGCCCCGGCGAGGTCTTCCTCGTCACCAGGCCGGAGGAGCCGTGCGCCGTCCGCTGGCACCCCGGCGACGTGGAGCTGTGCGTACTGGACCTGTCGGTGCTGGCGCAGGTGGCCACCACCGCGCCGGCCCGCCGACCCGGTCGGATCCAGTTCACCGAACTGGGTCCCGCCAGTACCGCCCTGGCCCGGCAGTGGCGCAACACCACGAGCTTCGTCCGCGACGTCGTGTTGACCAGCCCGGCCGCCGGGGCACAGTCGCTGGTGATCGGCAACGCCGCCCGGATGCTGGCCGCGGCGGCGCTCACGGTCTTCCCCAACACCGCGTTCACCGAGCCGACCGCCGCGGACCGGAACGACGCCACCACCGCCACGCTGCGCCGGGCGATCGCGTTCCTGGAGGAGCACGCCGACCGGGACATCAGCGCGGCGGACATCGCCGGCGCCGCCGGCGTCTCCCTCCGGGCGGTGCAACTCGCCTTCCGTCGTCACCTCGGCACCACCCCCATGGCCTACCTGCGTCGGACTCGGCTCGTCCGGGCACACCACGACCTGATCCGCGCCGACCCGCACCAGGAGACGGTCTCGGCGATCGCCAGTCGGTGGGGGTTCGCCAGCCACAGCAGGTTCACCGCCCGATACCACGCCAGCTACGGCGTGCCGCCACGCGAGACGCTGAACGCCTGAGGCACGGCGCCGGCCGCGCCTTGTGAGGGTGACCACGACCCGACGACAATCGGTGCCGTGAAGCTCCCGTCGCCGCTCGCGGTGCCGCTGGTGGCGCTGCTGACCCTCGGCGGCTGCGGCACCTCGCCCAGATCGGGCGACGACCCGCCGAGCAGCGCGCCGCCGGCATCCGCGAACGCCCCCTCCCCCGTCGTCCGGTCCCCGGTCGCCTTCGACAAGGCGCTGCACGACGAGCTGGTGGCGATGCTGGAGCGCGACCAGGCCGACCGCGAGGGCACGCCGCAGAGCGAGTCCGACCAGGCCCGCACCGCCCGGTTGAAGGACATCGTCCGGGTCCACGGCTGGCCGTCCTTCGCGCTCGTGGGCGAGGACGGCGGCAACGCCGCCTGGGCGATCGCCCAGCACTCCGACCAGGATCCAACGTTCCAACAGGAGGCATTGGAACTGCTGCGGGCGGCGGTGGCCGCCCGCCAGGCATCGCCGGGCAACCTGGCCTACCTGGAGGACCGGGTCGCGACGGGCAAGGGCGAGCCCCAGGTGTACGGCACACAGATCCGCTGCGGACCGGACGGCCCCGTCCCGGCGACCCCGATCAGGGACGAGCCGGGTGTCGAGCGACGCCGGGCGGAGGCCGGCCTGCCGACGCTCGCCAGCTACCTGGCCGAGATGACCACGATCTGCGCCCAGGACGCCAACTAGCCCCACGTCACCAGCCGGCCTCCACCGTGCGCCCGGCTGGCCCGCCGGGTAGGTGTCGCCGGGAGGAGCTAGCCCCGGTCGCGCTCGTGGCTGTCTCGGGCGGTCTGCACCTCGGGCACCGAGGCTTCCAGCAGATCGGCGAGGCCACGTAGGTGATCGGCGACCCGGACACCGAGTGGGGTCAGCGAGTATTCGACCCGCGGCGGGATCGCGGTGAGCACCTCACGGGTGAGCATCCCGTCGCGTTCGAGGGTCTGCAGGGTCTGGGAGAGCATCCGCTCGCTGACCCCGTCGATGCGGCGGCGCAGCGCGTTGAACCGGTAGCGGCCCTCGCCGAGCGCCAACAGGGCCAGCGAGGCCCACTTCGAGGTGACGTCCTCGAAGGCCGCACGGGAGGTGCAACCCCGGGCGAAGACATCGCTCACGAATTCCTGGGTAGGCCCCGCCGGGTCCTGGACCGGCATGTCGCTCACCTCACCAGCCTATCCCATGCCAATCCTTGGTTAGCGCTGTAGATTCGTAAGTGCCTGCACATCTGTAACTACTGTCCGGAGGTTCCCATGCCCACCTACGCCGTCACCGGCGCCACCGGCCGACTGGGCCGACTGGTGATCGAGCGCCTGCTCGACAGCGGCGTACCCGCCGCCGATGTCGCCGCCATCGTCCGCAGCCCGGAGAAGGCCGCCGACCTCGCCGCACGAGGGGTCGAGATCCGCAAGGCCGACTACGACGACCCGTCGACGCTGCCCGGCGCCGTGGCCGGCGTACGCCGCCTGCTGCTCATCTCCGGCGACACTCCCGGTCAACGCGTCCCCCAGCACACCGCGGTCATCGACGCCGCCAAGCTCGCCGGGGTGCAGCGGCTCGTCTACACGAGCATCCTGAAGGCCGACACCACCGCGAACCCGCTCGCTCCGGAACACAAGGCCACCGAGGAGGTCCTTGCCGCGTCCGGCCTGGCCTACACCGTGCTGCGCAACGGTTGGTACACCGAGAACTACACCGACCAACTGCCGCAGTACCTGGGGTCCGGCACCATCCTCGGCGCCACCGGCGGCAGCAAGATCTCCGCCGCGACCCGGGCCGACTACGCGGGTGCCGCCGTGGCGGCGCTGACCCGCGAGGAGGACGGCAACGCCGTCTACGAACTGGGCGGCACCGCCTTCAGCTTCGACGAGCTGGCCGAGGCCGTGACGGAGGTGACCGGCACCACGGTCGTGCACCAGGACATGTCCGCCGCCGAGCTGGCCTCCGCCCTGCAGAACGTCGGCCTGGACGCGGGCACCGCAGGGTTCGTCGCCGCACTCGACACGTCAATCGCCGACGGCGAGCTGGCGACCGACAGCGACGACCCGAGCCGGCTGCTCGGTCGGCCGAGCACCCCACTGCGCGACGCCGTCCGGGCCGCGCGAGCCTGACCGGGCCCATCGCTCACGCGGGCGGCGGCGAGAGGTGGCCGTCGCCCCGCCAGCCGGGGACCGTATGCTCGGCGGCATGGTGAGCCGTGACTTCGTCGTCCGCGCCGCCGTGCCGGAAGACGACCCCGAACGGGTCTTCGACGTGCTGCGGCAGCTCGCCCCCGACGACGCACGACCGGATCCCGCCCGGCTGACCACCGCCTGGCGTGACCTGCACGCCCAGGCCGGCCGCCGCCTCCTGCTGGCCGTCGCCGGGGAGACCATCGTGGGCACCCTGGACACCCTCGTCGCCCCCAACCTCACCCACGGCGCGCGGCCGTACATGGTGGTGGAGAACGTGGTGGTCGCGGCCGGCTGGCGCCGTCGTGGCGTCGCTCGGTCCCTCATGCTGGCGGCGTTCGACGATGCGGCGGCGGCCGGCTGCTACAAGGTCCAACTCGTGTCGAACGCCGCGCGCACCGACGCCCACCGCTTCTACGCGTCCCTCGGGTTCGGGCAGTCCGCCCTCGGCTACCGCCGGTACCTCACCACCCCGACCGACACCTGACGCTTCCGCGTCCGGCCGACTACTCCGCTTCGTCCTGCTGCTCCTCGGTGAGCTCGGCCAGGACGTCGGCCGCGTCCCGGTTCCCGCCGTCGGCGAGCCGGCGAAGTTCACCGACGTCCGCCCGCTCCGCAGCCAACTCGACGAGTTGGTCGGCGGCGTCCTTGTCGCCCCGGTCGGCGAGACGCCGCAGCTCGTTCATGTCGCCGAGTTCGCTGGCGAGTTCGACAAGTTGGGCCGCCGCGTCGGCGTTGCCGTCCTCGGCCAACTGACGCAGCTCGGTGAGGTCACCCCGCTCCCCCGCAAGCTCGACGAGCTGGTCGACCGCGTCCCGGTCACCGTCCTCGGCCCGTCGGCGCAGATCGGCAAGATCAGGGTCGGACATCGCGCACCTCTTCGCAGTCGGCGCGGGCCGGCCTGGTCCCGCTCACCACGAGAACCTAGACCAGCGGGTGTCGTGGTGACGGAGGAACGACGGACACCGCCTGTTGGCCGATCCGCTCAGCCCGCCTCGGACGACTCCGCGGAGTTGCTGCCGACGACGGTGGACGAGGCCGCGCTGATCCTGGCGCACGATCGCCCACCGTCATTGATCTTGGCTAGGCTGGTGGGCATGCCCGCACACCGTCCACACCGTCACATGATCGAGTCGGCCGACTGGTGAGCGACGCATCCGTGCCCGTCCCGCGTGGTGGGCCGTCCACGCCACCACGGCGCCGCTCGGGTTGGACCGACCGCTGCGACCGGCTCGCGACGTCACGTCCCTTCGAGATCGCGATCGTGGTGGTGATCCTCGCCAACGGCATCGTTCTCGGCCTGGAGACGTACGACGACCTGAGCCCGGCGGGCACCGCGCTGCACGGGCTGGAGCTGTTCTTCCGGGCCGTCTTCGTCGTCGAGATCGCCATCCGGCTGGCGGCGTACGGCAGACGCCCGCAGGACTTCTTCCGGCACGGCTGGAACGTCTTCGACTTCGTGGTGATCGCGGCGATCTTCATCCCGGGCCTGCACGGCGACCCGGCGCTGCTGCGGGTCGTGCGGGTTGCCCGCATGGTCCGCCTGGTGCGGTTCTCGCCGGGTCTGCGGACCATCGTCTCCGCGCTGTGGCGCAGCCTGCCGGGCGTCACCGGGTTCCTCGCCCTGGCCGTGGTGACACTCTACGTGTACGGCATGGCCGGTTGGCTGATCTTCGGCAACCGGTACCCGGAGGAGTACGGCGACATCGGGCGTTCGCTGTTGACGTTGTTCGTGCTGTTGTCGCTGGAGACGCTGCCGGACCTCATCGAGCAGGGCATGGCGATCTCGCCGTGGACGCTGCTCTACTACGTCAGCTACGTGGTCATCACCGTCAACCTGCTGCTCAACATCCTCATCGCGGTCATCGTGAACTCCATGGAGGAGGCTCGCCGGTTGGAGATGACCGAGCGGCTGGCTCCCGGGTACGACGAGGACGGCGACGGCATCCCGGACGAGGTGGACCGCATCGCGCTCACCCAACGGCTGGACGACCTGCGGGCGGTCATCACCGAGTTGGAACGGGAGTTGCGCATCGACCGGGAGGACGGGCACGGCCGACCCCACCGGGACAACGCCCGTACCAGACGGTGATCCGACGCTCGCGCTGCGTTCTCACGTTCAGCTAGGGCGGCGCGGCGGCGCTCTCCGCCCTGCACACCCGCAACTTCATGTAGCGCTACGGTGGATCGACGATGAACAGCGACCCCCGCGAGGAACTGCGACGGCTGCGCGCGCAGACCGTAGCGCAGACTGCCGCTCTGGAGAGCGACCTGCGGAGCCTCTTCGAGGCGTCCCGGTCGTCGAACGCCGACGACGAACACGACCCCGAGGGCAGCACCATCGCCTTCGAGCGCGCGCAGCTCACCGCCGTCCTGGACGCCACCCGCCGACGCCTGGCCGAGTTGGACGTCGCGCTGCAACGGGTGGACGACGGCAGCTACGGCGTGTGCGAGGGCTGTGGGCGCCCGATCCCCGCCGAGCGCCTCGCGGCCCGCCCGGCTGCGCGCACGTGCGTGGCCTGCGCCAGCCGCCGGTGACGGCACCAGCTGACCGCCCCGCCCGACCGCCGCGAGGAACGTCCGACTGAGCGCCCGGCAGCACTGTCGCGCCCGCGTCGGACACGACCTCACCAGCGCTCAGACAGCGCTGCGCCGTTCCAGCAGGATTACGTCACGCCAGCGTCCGTGGTGGCAACCAACCCGTTCGCGTACGCCGATGACCCGGAACCCGGCCCGCTGGTGCAGCGCCAGGCTGGCGGTGTTCTCCGGGAAGACCCCGGACTGGATCGTCCAGATGCCGGCGGCCTCGGTGGAGGTGATCAGCGCGTCCAGCAGCAGTCGGGCGACGCCACGGCCCTGGGCGGCCGAGTCGACGTACACGGAGTGCTCCACCACTCCGGCGTACACCGCGCGGGTCGAGGTCGGCGAGACGGCGACCCAGCCGAGGACCGTTCCGCGCGGGTCGACAGCCACGAACCGGTGCTCGCTCAGCCGAGCGGCGCTGAACGCCGCCCAGCTCGGCGCGGTGACCTCGAAACTGGCGTCACCGGTGTCCAGTCCGGCCTGGTAGATCGCCAGGACCCGGTCGGCGTCGGCGGCGGCCATGGGTCGCACGGTGATGTCGACCATCAGCACGTTCCTTTCCGAGCAGGCGATCACCCAAGCGTGTGGCTCGACCATGTCACTACTGCAACATGATCGATGCGGCCTCCGCCACGACACCCAACGACCAATCGAGCTGACGGCATGTGCCATTACTCGCGCACTCCAGGCAGCCGCCTGAGCGCCACGGCCGGTCCAGCGCGCGAGTCCAGTGCGCATCAAGGATCCTCGTCGCGGCGAACAGCTCGCCTGCCTGACACACAGGTTCGTCGATCGGCACGGCGGCACCTCCCGCGATCACGACAGTCGAAGACCAACACCGCACCGCCTCGTCGATCATGGAGTTGTGGTGGGTGACAAAGTGCCTGCACAGCACCAAATCAGGCACCCCAACTCCATGATCGACGAAGCCAGGCCCGCCCCTCCCCGCGATCTTGCACTTCCTGTCGCGGCACACAGCGGCAACGCGCACATATCGGCGACCGAAACTGCAAGATCGACGCAGACGGGGCGTTCCTCAGGGGTAGCGCGCGGGGCTCGGCCGCCGCCTAGAAGTCGTCGTCGAAGGCGACGGTGCCGCTCACCCCGACCTGGTACGCCGACACCCGCCGCTCGAAGAAGTTCGACAGCTCCTGCACGTCCTGCAACTCCATGAAGCCGAACGGGTTGTTCGACCCGTAGTGCGGGGCGATGCCGAGTTGGGCGAGACGGCGGTCGGCGACGTGCTGGAGGTACTCCCGCATGTCGGCCAACGTGAGACCGGGCACGCCGTGGCCCAACAGGTCCTCGGCGAACTGCACCTCACACTCGACGGCCTCGGTGAGCATCCGGCGTACCTGGTCGGCGAGGTCGTCGTCGAACAGGTCCGGTTCCTCGGCGCGGACGGTGTCGACGACGTCGAACGCGAACGCCATGTGCATGGACTCGTCGCGGAACACCCAGTTGGTGCCGGAGGCGAGGCCGTGCAGGAGGCCGCGGGAGCGCAGGAAGTAGACGTACGCGAACGCGCCGTAGAAGAACAGACCCTCGATGCAGGCGGCGAAGCAGATCAGGTTGAGCAGGAACGTCCGTCGGTCCTCGCGCGAGCGCAGCTCCCGCAGGTCGCCCAGAGAGTCGATCCAGCGGAAGCAGAACTCGGCCTTGCGACGGATCGAGGGGATGTTCTCGATTGCCGCGAAGGCCTCGAAGCGCTCGGTCTCGTCGGGCACGTACGTGTCGAGCAGGTTGAGGTAGAACTGGACGTGCACGGCCTCCTCGAACAGCTGCCGGGACAGGTAGAGGCGACCCTCGGGGCTGTTGACGTGCTGGTACAGGTTGAGCACCAGGTTGTTGGCGACGATGGTGTCGCCGGTGGCGAAGAACGCCACCAGGCGGCTGACCAGGTGCCGTTCGGCCGGCGACAGCTTGGCCAGGTCGGTGAGGTCGGCGTGCAGGTCGACCTCCTCGACGGTCCAGGTGTTGCGGATCGCGTCGCGGAACCTGTCGAAGAAGTGCGGGTAGCGCATCGGGCGGAGGGTGAGGTCCATCCCGGGGTCGAGCAGCATGTGCGTGGTCCTCGTGTCGGTGGTGCGGGCGTCGGTAGCGTCGGTGGTGGTGGCGGGGGTCACTGGCAGGCCTCGCACGACTCGGGGTTCTCCAGCGAGCAGGCCAGCGCCTCCGCGTCGAGGGCCACGGACCCGAGGGCGACTGGCGCGGCGGGTGCGACGGCGCTGACGGTGGCCTGCTGGATCCGCGTGGCCGGGCGCGAGCGCAGGTAGTAGGTGGTCTTCAGCCCGGCCTTCCAGGCGTACAGGTACATCGAGGAGAGCTTGCCGATCGTCGGCGCGGCCAGGAACAGGTTCAGCGACTGGGACTGGTCGATGAACGGGGCACGGGCGGCGGCGAGGTCGATGAGCGCCCGCTGCGGCAGCTCCCACGCGGTGCGGAACAGCTCCCGTACGCCGGCCGGCAGCTCGGCGATGTCCTGCACCGATCCCTCGGCCCGCTTGATCGCCGAGCGGATCCGGTCGGTCCACAGCCCGCGGGCCTTCAGCTCGCGTACCAGAGCGGTGTTGACCTGGAGGAACTCCCCGGACAGCGTCTCGCGCTTGAACAGGTTCGACACCTGCGGCTCGATGCACTCGTAGCACCCGGCGATCGAGGCGATGGTCGCGGTCGGCGCGACCGCCACCAGCAGCGAGTTGCGCAACCCGTGCGCCGCGACCTTCTCCCGCAGGGCCGTCCAGCGTGCCGTCTGCGTACCCTCGACACCCCACAGGTCGGGCTGGAGTTGGCCCCGCGCGGCCCGGGTCTGCGGGTACGTCGGGTGCGCGCCGACGTCGCGCGCCAGGTCGGCGGAGGTCTCCAGCGCGGTCAGGTACAGCTCCTCGCTGATCCGGGTGGACAGCTCCCGCGCTGCCGGCGAGTCGAACGGCAGCCGCAGGGCGAAGAAGACGTCCTGCAACCCCATCAGCCCGAGCCCGACCGGCCGCCAGCGGGGGTTGCTCGCGGCCGCCTGCGCGGTCGGGTAGTAGTTGATGTCGATGACCCGGTCCAGGAAGGTCACCGCGGTCCGGACCGTGGCGCGGAGCCGGTTCCAGTCGATGCCGCCGTCGACGAGGTGGGCGGCGAGGTTCACCGAGCCGAGGTTGCACACGGCGGTCTCGGCGTCGCTCGACACTTCGACGATCTCGGTGCAGAGGTTGGACAGGTGCACCACGTTGCCCGGTTCGGCGGTCTGGTTGCACAGCCGGTTCGACGCGTCCTTGAAGGTCATCCACCCGTTGCCGGTCTGGGCGAGGGTCCGCATCATCTTCCCGTACAGCTCCCGCGCCGGGACCTGTCGCACGTAGCGGCCCTGCGCCTCGGCCTGCCGGTACGCGGCGTCGAACCGCTCCCCCCACAGGTCGGGCAGCTCGGGCACCTCGTTCGGGTCGAACAGCGACCACAGCTCGTCGGCCTCGACCCGGCGCATGAACTCGTCCGGGACCCAGTTGGCCAGGTTGAGGTTGTGGGTGCGCCGGGCGTCCTCGCCGGTGTTGTCGCGCAGCTGCAGGAACTCTTCGATGTCCGGGTGCCACGGCTCCAGGTAGACGCAGGCCGCGCCCTTGCGCCGGCCGCCCTGGTTGACGGCGGCGACGCTCGCGTCAAGCGTGCGCAGCCACGGCACGATCCCGTTGGACTGCCCGTTCGTGCCCCGGATCAGCGCTCCCCGGGAGCGGACGCGGGAGTACGCGATGCCGATGCCGCCGGCGAACTTGGACAGGTTGGCGACCTGGGCGTACCGGGCGTAGATCGAGTCCAACTCGTCGAGCGGGGAGTCGACCAGATAGCAGGAGGACATCTGGGTGTGTCGGGTGCCGGAGTTGAACAGGGTCGGTGAGCTGGGCAGGTAGGCCAGGCTGGACATCAGCCGGTAGAAGCTGACCGCCTCGTCCGCCGTCCGGGACAGGCCACAGGCCACCCGCAGCAGCCAGTACTGCGGGGTCTCCAGCACCAGTCGGCTGGTGGGGTGGCGCAGCAGGTAGCGGTCGTACACCGTGCGCAGGCCGAAGTACTCGAACCGGCGGTCACCGTCCGGGTCGACGGCGTGGTCCAGGGTCGTGGCGTGGGCGGCGACGAACGCGGCGGTGTCGTCGCCGATCAGGCCCTCGGCGTGGCCGACCCGGATCGCCGCGCTGAACGAGGTGATGCCCTGTCGACGCACCTCCTTGTCGACGTAGCCGGCGAGCAGTCGCGCGGCGAGGCGCGAGTACTGCGGCTCCTCACCGATCATCTCGGCCGCGGTCTGGATGGACAGCCGGTCCAGTTCCGCAGTGGTCGCGCCGTCGTAGAGGCCGCTGATGGTACGGGTGGCCACCCGCATCGGGTCGACGTCGGTCAGGTCGTCGGCCCACCGCTCGACCGCTCGGACGATCTTGTTCACGTCCACGGGTTCGGTGCCGCCGTCGCGCTTGCGGACCTGCATCGGCGTTCGCCGCAGGGTCGCGTCGCCGCTGGCCGGGACTACCTCGGTGACTGTCACCACTCGCTCCTCGGAGTTCGAGACCTGGTGGCCCGGACGCGAGGGGACAGACACCGACGGACGCCACGCGCTTCGGCGTGGATCAGGTGGCGTCAGCCGTCCCACGCGGCCTCGGACCGCCGCCCACCCGGGTGCGGGTACGCGGCGCGCTGGCAGGTCTTCGGACTCGCGGGCACGACCGGGCTCGCCGGTCTCCTACTGGCCGTCGCTTCCCAGGCCGATCGGTGGCCCAGTGCTGATGACGGCTGTCGTTCCCACTCACCGCTGCGGGACAGTCCCGGATTTCCACCGGGTTCCCTGTTGCCTCGACCGCACTGGATGAGCGGCCGAACCAGCTGCGCTCGACACCATATATAGGGATGCAGACGTTGTCACACCCCACATGTCGGTCCCGGGCGTGTCGGCGGCGGCGCGGTGACCACCGTCACCAACCGCGGGGGCACACGCCATGGCCGACCGACGCCGGGCACCGGGGACGAGGCTCGCGCACGAGTGTCGACAATCGACAAAGATGTGACGTATCGAAGCGACAGTCACGCTGGCCACACTCATGGGTCGCCGTCGATTCCTCAGATCGAGGCGGAACATCCAATCTCCAGGGCCCGGCGTCTGCGGCACCATCTCTCGCCAACCGGCATGATGGGCGTCAAGACGGAACGACGAGGCAGCAAAACATCATATGTCTAGGCCTCTCGGGTGATCGACAACGTTGACGTGCTGGAGCAGCCCTCCGTATACTCCCAGTGATCATCTGATCTTTAGCCTAGCCGGGCGAGGAGCGCATGCCGCAGATCACTGCCGTCACCGTCGAAGACGTCCGCTTCCCCACCTCCCTGACCGCTGACGGGTCAGACGCCATGAACAAGGACGGCGACTACTCTGCGGCCTACGTCATCCTGCACACCGACGGCGTCGACGGCGTGGGCGCGCCACTCGCGGGGCACGGCCTGACCTTCACCATCGGTCGGGGCAACGACATCGTCGCGGCGGCAGCCGTCCACCAGGCCCAACTCCTCGTGGGCCTGGACGTGGCCACGATGGCGGCGGACATGGGCGCGGTCTACCGCCTGCTCACCTCCGACTCGCAACTGCGCTGGCTCGGCCCGGAGAAGGGCGTCGTCCACCTGTCCCTCGCCGCCGTGTTGAACGCGTCGTGGGACCTGGTCGCCCGGGTCGCCGACAAACCGCTGTGGCGACTGCTCGTCGACATGTCCCCCGAGCAACTCGTCGACATCGCGGACCTGCGCTACCTGTCCGACGCGCTGACCCGGGACGAGGCACTGGCCATCCTCCGGGCCAAGGAGGGCACGAAGGCCGACCGCCTCGCCGAGCTGGACCGGACCGGCTACCCCGCCTACACCACCTCGGCGGGTTGGCTCGGCTACGGCGACGACAAGCTGCGCCGGCTGTGCCAGGAGGCGGTGGACAGCGGCTACGGCTACGTCAAGCTCAAGGTGGGCGCCAACCTCGACGACGACATCCGCCGATGCGCGATCGCGCGGGAGATCCTCGGGCCGGACCGCAACCTGATGATCGACGCCAACCAGGTGTGGGACGTCGGTCAGGCCATCGAGTGGGTCACCGCCCTCGCCCAGTTCAAGCCCCTGTGGATCGAGGAGCCGACCAGCCCCGACGACATCCTGGGCCACGCCGCCGTCCGCCGAGCCGTCGCTCCCATCGGCGTCGCCACCGGCGAGCACTGCCACAACCGGGTGATGTTCAAGCAACTGTTCCAAGCCGAGGCCATCGACTTCTGCCAACTGGACACCGGCAGGTTGGCCAGCATCAACGAGATCGTCGCCGTGTTGCTGCTCGCCGCGAAGTTCAACGTGCCGGTCTGCCCACACGCGGGTGGGGTCGGGCTGTGCGAGATGGTCCAACACGTGTCGGTCCTCGACTACGTCGCGATCTCGGGGGACCTCACCAACCGGGTCACCGAGTTCGTCGACCACCTGCACGAGCACTTCACCGACCCCTGCATCATCCGCGACACCGGCTCGGGCAGCGGATACGTCCTGCCCAGCGAGCCCGGCTACTCCACCCGGATGCGCCAGGAGTCGGTCGCGCTCTACCGGTTTCCCGACGGCCACTACTGGGCGGCCACGGAGCCGACTACCGTGTCATCTCCGGAGCCGTACGTGATCGCGGGTGGAGAGGCCACCCTCGCCGGCCGCTAGGGGAGTCATGTCTCGCACTGACGAAGTGGTCAACGGCATCAAGCGGATGATCCTCGAAGGGCAGTTCCGGCCCGGAGACCGGCTGCCCATCGAGAAGGACCTCGCCGAGTCGCTCGGCGTCTCGCGGGGCTCGCTGCGCGAGGGGATGTCGGCCCTGTCGATCCTCGGCATCGTCAACATCCGTCAGGGCGACGGCACCTACGTCACCAACCTCGACGCGCCACAACTGCTGGCCCCGATGGGCTTCGTGGTGGACTTCCAGGGTCAGGGCGACCCCCGGCACATCCACACCGTTCGGCGGTTGCTGGAGTGCGAGGCCGCCTGCCTGGCGGCGACCAGGATCACCGACGAGGCCCTGGCCCAGGCGGGTGACCTGCTCGACGAGGCGGCCCGGTTGATCGGCCAGTCACCGCCGGACCACGAGCGGATCATGGAGATCGACATCGCCTTTCACCGGATCATCGCGGTGCACGCCGAGAATCCGGTGCTCGTCGGCCTGATCGAGGCCTTCGCCGGGCGCACCATCCGCGGGCGGCTCTGGCGGAGCCTGCACGAGGAGGGCGCGGACCTGCGTACCCATGACGAACACGTGGCGATCCTGAAGGCTCTCGTCGCGCGCGACCCGGAGCGGGCCCGCACCCGGATGGCCAACCACCTGATCGGGGTGGAGGAGTCGTTGCAGGGGTTGCCCGACGATGGTGACACGAGCATCGAGGCGCCTCGCTCCTGACCGCCGGTCCTCACGACTGCACGTCGAGCAGCCCTTCGTCGTACAACGCCGCCCAGAGCTGGTCCGGGACGTCGACGTCGGACCTGTTGAGGGTCTCCGTCACCTGGGCGTCGTCGCGCATGCCGACAACTGTCGAGACGACGGCCGGGTGCCGACGGACGAAGGCCAACGCGGCCTGGGGCAGCGTGACGCCGTACGTCTCACACACCCGTGCGATCCGACGAGCCTGGTCGATCACCTCGGCCGGCGCCTGCCGGTAGTCGTAGACGGCGTCGGTCGGCGGCATGTCCCGGGCCAGCAGGCCGGAGTTGTAGACCCCGGCGACCACCACACCGACGCGACGGGCCTGCGCGAGGGGCAGCAGGTCGGTCAGCGCGCCCTGCTCCAGCAGGGTGTACCGGCCGGCGCACATCACCATGTCCACGTCGGTCTCCGCCACGAAGCGGGCCAGCATGGCGGACTGGTTCATCCCCGCTCCGACGGCGCGGATCACGCCCTGCTCCCGCAGCTCCACCAACGCCGGGACCGCCTCGTTGGCGGCCTGCCCCCAGTGCTCGTCCGGGTCATGCAGGTACACCACGTCGATCCGGTCCAGGCCGGTACGCCGAAGGCTGGCCTCCAACGAGCGGCGCACGCCGTCGCGGCTGAAGTCCCAGACCCGGCGGTGGTCGGCGGGTACGTCGAACCCCTCCGGGTCGCGCCGGTGTGCCGTCTCCGGCGACGGCACGAGCAGCCGGCCGACCTTCGTCGACACCACGTACTCGTCGCGTGGGCGGGAGCGCAGGGCCGCTCCCAGCCGCCGTTCGGACAGGCCCAGGCCGTAGTGCGGTGCCGTGTCGAAGTATCGGATGCCGCCTGCCCACGCGGTGTCGACGGCGGCGGCGAACTGTTCGTCGGATGTCGCCCGGTAGAGATTGCCGCCCTGGGAGGCGCCGAAGCCCAGTGGGCTCAGCCGCAGCGGCGGATCGGCGCCGCCGCGGCTTGCCGGCTCTGCGGAACCGTGGGCGCCTCCCTGGACGGCCGCCGTCACCGCTCGTCCCGACCCACGCTGGTGCTGCCGGTCATCGCGGCGACCAGATCGTCGGTGGTGGCTTCGTCGGCGCGGAGTTGGGCCGCGCGCCGGCCGAGGCGAAGCACCTCGACCCGGTCGGCGATCTCGAGGACCTGCGGCATGTTGTGGCTCACCAGCACCACCGACATGCCGGCGTCGCGGGCCCGCCGGACGACGTCGAGCACCCGCCCGGTCTGGACGACGCCGAGCGCCGCGGTGGGCTCGTCGAGGATGACCACGTTCGTCGCCCAGATGATGGCGCGGGCCACCGCCACGCACTGCCGCTGCCCACCGGACAGCATCGCGATGGGGGTGGTGACCCGGGGGATCCGTACGCCCAGTTCGTCGAGGGCGGCGGCGGCACCCTGCCGCATGGCGCGCTTGTCCAACAGCCCGAGCCGACCGAGTGGCCCGGAGCGCAGGATCTCCCGGCCGAGATACAGGTTGGCGGCCACGCTGAGGTCGTCGGCGACGGCGAGGTCCTGGTAGACCGTCTCCACCCCCGCCCGACGGGCGTCGACGGGGGTGGAGAACTGGACCGGACGGCCACCGACCCGGATCTCGCCCTCGTCCGGCGGGTGCACACCGGACAGGGTCTTGATCAGGGTGCTCTTGCCGGCGCCGTTGTCACCGATCAGCGCGACGACCTCGCCGCGGTGGACCGTGAAGTCGGCGCCGCGCAACGCCTCGACGTGCCCGAACCGCTTGACGATGCCGCGGGCTTCGAGGACCGGCGGCTCCGCGTCGGTGGGTTGCTCGTCGCTGGCCGCGGTGGCCGTGTGGTTCACGCCCATCACTGCACCGGTGGGTTGGCGCAGCTGGGCTCGAGCACCGCCTTGATCTCCGCCGAGTCGATGTTCTCCTTGGTGACGAACGTGACGCCGGTGTCGGCCGAGGCCAGCGGCGCCTTGTCCCGGAGGTGCTTGACCATCTTGTCGACGCCGAAGTAGCCCATCTTGAACGGGTTCTGCACGACCAGCGCCGAGATCTGGCCGCTGCGTACCCCGGCGATCTCGTCCGGGGCGGCGTCCCAGCCGATGATGACCACCTTGCCGGACTTGCCGGCGGCCTGGATGGCCTGCGCGGCACCGAGGACGCTCGGCTCGTTGGCCGCGAAGACGCCCTTCAGGTTGGGGTTGGCGGTGAGGATGTTCTCGGTGACCCGTCGGGCCTCGTTGACGTCGCTCTTGCTCGGCTGTTGGCCGACCAGCTTGAGGTTGGGGTACTGGGCGAGGCCGGCCTTGAAGCCGTCGACCCGCTCGGTGTTGGTCTGCGATCCGGGCTGGAACTCGACGAGCGCCACCTCGTGGTTGCCGGGGCCGAGTTCGGTGGCGAGCAGCTTCGCCGCCTCGGTCGCCGACGCGCGGTTGTCGGTGGCGAAGAGAGGCACCTCCGCCGGCTGCGGGCTGGTGCCCGAGTCGATCATGGCGACCGGGATGTTGGCGCCGAGCGCCTTGTCGGTGACCGGTGCCAGTGCGCTGGAGTCGGTCGCCGCGTAGACGATGCCGTCGACCTTCTTGGTGACGAAGTTCTGGATCAGGTTGACCTGGCCCTCGACGTCGGTCTCGGTGGTCACGCCGTCCCACTGGACGGTGACGTCTCCCGCGCGCTGCGCGGCGCACTCGGCGCCCGCCTTGACCGTGTTCCAGTAGTCGGCCCCGACCGCCTTCGGGACGACGGCGAGCTTCAACGGGCCGCTCGCGTCCTTTGTCGCGCCGTCGCCGCCGTCGCGGACCTCGACCCCGCCGCACGCGCTGAGCAGAGCGGTCGCCGCGGCGGCGGCCAGGATCGCCTGCGCGCGCAGGAGTCGTCCTCGCGTCCGCCGGCTGGTGGTGGTGTGTGCCATGGTGTGTGTCCTTCCTCGTTCGGACTCTCGGAATGGCATGTCAACCCCGTGATTCCAACCGCCGGCGGCGGTACTGGTCGAAGTAGACGGCGGCCCAGATGATCACGCCGACGATCACCTGCTGGTAGTGGATGCTGATGTCGAGCAGGACGGCGCCGTTGCGGACCAGGGCGATGAGGAACGCGCCGATGATGGTCCCGACGATTCGGCCCTGACCGCCGAACAGGCTGGCACCGCCGATGACCGCGGCGGCGATGACGTCGAGCTCCAGCGAGATCCCGTAGTTGGGCTGACCGGAGTTGACCCGGGAGGCGGCGATCATGCCGCCCAGCCCGACCAGCACGCCGGCCAGCACGTACACCCCGGTCAGGTGCCGCCCCACCCGGATGCCGGAGCGCCGGGCCGCCTCCAGGTTGGAGCCCATCGCGTAGGTGTACTGACCGAAGCGGGTCTGGGAGAGCAGAAAGGCGACCCCGACGGCGACCAGGACGGTGATCACCACGGCGAACGGGATGCCGAGGATCTGCCCGTTGCCGAGCAGTTGGAAGGATCGGGGCAGGCCGTAGACGCCGACCGCGCCGGTGATGATGAAGACGAGGCCACGGCCCACGGACATCGTCCCCAGTGTCGCGATGAACGGTGGGATCCGGGCCACCGTCACCAGCAGCCCGTTCAGCAGTCCGGCCAGCGCGCCGACGCCGATCGCGACCGCCGTCGCCGCCCAGAGCGAGAAGCCGAGGTCGCGCACGACCATCGCGCCCAGCACGCCGGCGAGCGCGGCGACCGAACCGACGGACAGGTCGATGCCCTTCGTGATGATGACCATCGTCTGGGCCGTGGCGATGATGGCGATCACCGCCGTCTGCGCCCCGATGTTGAAGAGGTTGTCAGCCGTCAGGAAGTACGGGCTCGCGAAGGTCAGGGCAATGAACAGGACGACCAACGCGGTTGCGGCGGTGAACTCGGAGACGGCGTGCGAGATCCGTTCCCGGAACCAGTCGCTGAGTTCGCCGCGCTGCGTGCCGGCGGTTGCCTCGGCGCTACTCATCGTCGGACCTGACCTCCCCAAGCGTGGCGTCGGCACCCGACGGGGACCCGCCGACGAGCCGAACGCCTGTGAGCGACTGACCCGGCTCGGACGGCAGTACGACTGATTGCCCGCACACCCTCGGAGATAGGTCGGATGTTTCCCACGATCAGGCGTTACCATGCCACGCGTTCACGTGTGTTGCCAAGGCCTTGCGGGCATGTTTTGCCATCGTTACCTGCACCACCGAAGGCATACGTCCGACCAAAGGTAGATCGGCTGCCGTCGCTAGCATGTTATCGATAACACGCTATGTGCCCAGCTCCGGAGTGGCTGTCGCCTCAGGACGGGGCCAGCCGGTAGACCCGACCGGCGGTCCGGCGCCAGATCGCGGCACGCTCGTCGTCGGACAGCGGGTCCAGCAGATCACCGAGGACGCTGACCCAACGCGTGTACGAGCTGACGAGCAGGCACACCGGCCAGTCCGAGCCGAACATCAACCGATCCGGCCCGAACACGTCGAGGGCGTGCTCGACCGCGGGCCGCAGGTCCGCCGTCGTCCAGGACCCGCCGTCCACCTCGGTCACCAGGCCGGAGAGCTTCGCCGTCGTGTTGGGCTCGGCCGCCAGCGCCCGCAGGTCGCGGTGCCAGTCACCGAGGTCGTCGCGCCCGAGCGGGGGTTTGCCCAGGTGGTCCAGGACGAACCGCACCTGCGGCAGGTCGCGGACGAGCCGGGTGGCAGCCGGCAGTTGGCGATGGCGCACCAAGAGGTCGAAGGCGAGCCCTGCGGCACCGACCTCGGCGATGCCGCGTCGCACGTCGGGACGGTCGAGATAGGCCGGGTCGGGTTCGGACTGGACCAGGTGACGCACCCCGACCAGCCGTTCGCCGCCGCGCGCCCGGCGCAGTCGCTCGACGCGGCGGCCGACGTCGGCGGAGGTGAGGTCGACCCAGCCGACCACCCCGGCGACGAGAGGATCGTCGGCCGCGATGCCGAGCAGCTCGGGCGTCTCCGACCGGACGGCGACGGACTGTACGACCACGGTCTGGGTGACCCCGGCGGCCCGGGTCGCCGGTGCGAGTTCGACAGGCGTGAAGTCGTCGTCGATCGCGGCCATGGTGTGCGGGTCGATCCAGGGCTGCGGGTGCCGCGCCCGGACCCAGAGGTGATGGTGCGCGTCGACGATCCCCGGTCGTGGCGCGGTCTCGCCGGTCGTCACCGGAACCGCCCTGGCGCGTTCTCCCCCATCGCACACCCCGCCCCGCCGCTGATCGAACCACTCCGGGTTGACCCGAAGCCGCAGAGCCGATCTGGCAGATTGACCATGTTAGCGGTAACAGACTGTTGCCGAGTGGCGGAACGCGCACGACGACCAACTTCCCACAGTGTCGCCTTTTGGTCTGACGAATCCACCGACACCTGCGGCTGGTCCAGATCTTCACGTACCCGACGGGGGCGCGGGGCCCCGGGTTGACCACCTGAGGCGGCACCGATACCGTCGACCCACTATCTGCGGCGACGCGAGGGAAGCCGGTGTGAATCCGGCGCGGTCGCGCCACTGTGAGCGGTTCCCAGCAACAACCGGGGGCCGCGAGCCAGGACGCTCGGTCGTCCGCAGCCTTGCGATGGGGACGCGTCATCCCTGGGGAGGTTCGTGTATTCATGTCTAGCTCCGCTTCCAGCCAGCCGGTGGTGCACCCCGCTGGCAGTGCCCGTCTCTTGTGGACTGCCCTGGCGACCGTTGCCGCGCTCGCGCTGCTGGCGTACCTCGTCGCCTTCGACCAGGGGGCGGTGTCGCGCAGCGGGATGTACCTGCACGAGTTGATGCACGACGGCAGGCACCTGCTGGGCGTCCCGTGCCACTGACCACCACCACCGGCACTCCCCCCTTCCTCGCCGCCCTCGTTCGCGGGCTGCTGGCCGGTCTGATCGCCGGCCTGCTCGCCGGGGCATTCGCGTACGTCGCCGGCGAACCGCACGTCGAGGCGGCCATCGCCATCGAGGAGGCGGCGACGCACGCCGAGCCCGCGGCCGGTGCGCACGACCACGAGGACGCCCTGGTCAGCCGGACGGGTCAGCGCGGCGGCCTGTTCCTGGCCACCGGCCTGTTCGGGGCCGCCATGGGTGGGCTGCTGGCCACGGCGTACGTCCTGCTGTCCCGCCGACGGCGCGGCGACGACGACGGGCGCTCGGGCCTGCTGCTGGCCGGCGCGGCGCTGCTCGGCGCGGTGATCGTGCCGTTCCTCAAGTACCCGGCGAACCCGCCGGCGGTCGGCGACCCGGCCACCATCGACCAGCGGACCGTCACCTACCTGTTGATGGTGGTGCTCGGGCTGGTGGCCGTGTGGGCCGGCTCGCTGGGCTACCGGTCGGTCGGTGCCCAGGCGCCCACCTGGCTGCGCGCCGCCGCAGCCGTAGGTGGGTTCGTCCTGGTCACGGCCGTGTCGTACGTGGTGATGCCGTCCTTCCAGGAGGTCCCGGCGGACTTCCCCGCAGCCCTGTTGTGGGAGTTCCGGCTGGCCTCGCTGGGCACCCAGGTCGTGCTCTGGACCGGCATCGGCCTGCTGTTCGCGGCCCTGATGCACCAGGAGCGGCGTCGCCGGGCCGGCACCGCACTGCCGAGTACGTGACCGGCGCCAGCCTCCGGCTGGTCGCCCACGGTCACACCGCCGCTCTGCGCGGGGCCCGCTTCGGCGGTGCCGACGACGGCCTGGACGAGGGTGGCCTGCGTGCCGCCCTCGCCCGGGCCTCCTCGGGTGCGGAGCGGCGGGGTCGCCTCGGCGTGCACGACACCTGTCTGTCCAGCCCGGCGCCGGCCGCCCGGCAGACCGCCGACGCCCTCGGTCTGCTGCCGACGATCGAGAGCGCGTTGGCCGACTGCGACTACGGGACCTGGGCCGGACTGTCGCTCGAGGAGATCGCCCACACGCAGCCGCAGGCGCTGCACGAATGGCTGTCCGCACCGGAGTCCGCGCCACACGGTGGTGAGTCCGTCACGGCGGTGCGGGATCGGCTCGGCGGTTGGCTGGACGAGCAGCACCGAGCGGGTGGACGCATCGTCGCGGTCGCCCACCCGCTGGTGATCCGGGTCGCGGTGGTGCACGCCCTCGGTCTTCCGGTGGCGACGTACCGGCAGGTGGACGTCGAGCCGTTGGCGGTCGTCCGGCTCACCAGCCGGGGTGCGCGCTGGCACCTTCGACTGGGTGGGTAGCGGGCAGGTCTGGGCCACACCGAACGGCACAGGCCGTGCCCACCGGAAGGGGGCACGGCCTGCGTTTGTCAGCCGCTTGCTCAGTGCTGCCGGTGGGGCAGGTGCAGCTCGACCGGCTCGGGCGGGAGGTCGTCGACACCGGCGGCGACGGCCTGTTCGTGGCGGCGACGCGCCGAAGGCAGGGCGAGTGCCGCGAGGACGGCCAGGACTGCGACGCCCGCGCACACCCAGAAGCCGGCGGTGAACGCCGCGTCGGTGGGCAGCCCCTGCGGAGTGCTGTTCGAGGTGATGACGGCCGCCACGACCGCCGCGCCGATGCTGCTGCCGATGGTGCGGGCGATGGTGTTGACGCCGCTCGCCTCACCGGTCTGTCCGGCCGGGACGCTCTCGATGATGGCGTTGGACATCGCCGCGAACGCCAGGCCGATGCCGGCGCCGGTGAGCACGCCGGAGAGCAGCACCTGCCAGGTCGCGCCGTGCGCGAGGGCCGGCAGCGCGAACGCGACCACGACCGCGACGGTGCCGAGGAACATCGGCACCTTGGGACCGAAGCGACGGTCCAGCAGACCCGCGAGGGGACCGAAGACCACCATCATCAGGACGGTGGGCAGCAGGAACAGACCGGCCTGGGACACCGTCTTGCCGAACCCGTAGCCGGTGGCCGCGGGGAGTTGGAGCAGGGTCGGCACGAGCACGAACGTCCCGAACATCGCGAAGCCGAGGATCAGGGCGACGAGGTCGGTGGCCCAGACCCCGCGAATGCGCATCAGCCGCATGTCGATGAGCGGCTCGCGTACCCGCAGCTCGACCAGGACGAAGACGGCCATCGCGACCGCGCCGAGCACGAACAGGCCGATGGTCTTCGGCTCGGTCCAGCCCCAGCCCTGCCCCTTGCTCACGGCGAGCAGCAACGAGACGAGCGACACCGACAGGATGGCCGCGCCGAGCATGTCGAGCCGTCCGGGCGTACGGACCCGCGACTCGGGCATGCCGAAGATGGCCCCGAGCAGCGCGACGACGACGAGGACCAGCGGCAGCCAGAACAGCCAGTGCCACGACAGGTGTTCCACGATCGGGCCCGCCGCCACGATGCCGACACCGGCGCCGACACCGAAGATCGCCGACAGCAGGCCGACGGTGACGCCGACCTTCTCGCGGGGCAGTTGGTCGCGGACGATGCCGATCGACAGCGGCAGGATCGCTCCGGCGGCGCCCTGCAGCGCCCGCGCGACGATCAGCACGGTCAGGTTGGGGGCCAGGGCGGCGAGCAGGGTGCCGGCGGCGAGGGCGGCGAGGACGCCGATGAGGACCCGCCGCTTGCCGACCATGTCACCGAGGCGTCCGAGAATGGGGGTCAGCACCGAGGCGGCCAACAGGTACGCGGTGAGCACCCAGCTGATGTCTCCGGTCGAGACGCCCAGGTCCCTTCCGATTGTCGACAGCGCGGGCGCCACCAGCGACTGCAGCACCGCGAACGCCAGGCCGCCGAGGGAGAGGTACAGCACCAGCAGGGTGCTGTTGGCGCGCGGGGCGGCGCCGGGTGCGGAGTCGAGGTGGGTCGGCTCCTCGATGGTGTGGGTCATGAAATCCCCGAAGGCTAGATGTAAACGTGTGCTGACTTAGCCAGTATCCGTCGCCGGGCACCCATGTCAACAGTCGTTTACGTCACCCTCCGTGCGTACTACCGCTTGCGCCTGGCGGAAAGTCAACATATGTTTACTTTCCGGAGTCGGCAGTGGGCGGCGGACGTGACCCTCCAGGTGTGCCGCTTCAGCGCACCAGCGACGCCGGTCCACCGCGAAGGGAGGACGCGTCGTGACCGCAGCGGAACCGCCTGCCCCCGCGACCGGCAGCACCGCAGACGAGCCGGTCCAGCGTCGGCGTCGGGACGCGGCCGAGACCCGGCAGCTCCTGCTCGACGCCGCCCGCCAGCGCTTCGCCCGGGACGGCTACGCGGCCACCACCGTCCGGGAGATAGCCGACGACGCGGGTGTCAACGTGGCGCTCATCAGCCGCTACTTCACGTCGAAGGAAGGCCTGTTCGAGGCGTGCCTGCGGGCCGCCGGCGACGACCTGCGCCGGACAACCGGGCAGACGCCCGCCGACCGGGTGCCCGAGGCCATCGCCCGGCACATCGCCGACCTCGGCGCGGCGGGCCTGTCGAGCCAGCTCTCGCTGCTGCTGCGGTCGTCCGGGGACGCGGGGGCCGACGAGATCCGGCACGGCGTCCTGGCCCGTTCCAGCGAACAACTGGCGGCGGCTCGTGGGTGGCGTCCCGGCGAACCGGGCAGCGAGCAGCTCCTGCTCCGCGCCCAGATGGCCCTGGCCGCCGGCATCGGTGTCGCGGTGCTGCGGTCGTCGATCCGGCTGGAGCCGCTGAGCTCCGCCACCGAACAGGACCTGGTCGGTCCGCTGCGTGACCTGGTCGACGCGCTGCTGCCGCCGCACTGAGAGTCGATCGCCCGGACGCGGCGCGGGGGGGGGGGGGGGGGGGCCCCCCCCCCCCCCCCCCGGGTGTTTCCCCCTTTTTTATAACCTACAACCCCAATGAA